>JAOABT010000664.1 GCA_026418215.1 Clostridia bacterium
GGATTTACGTGAAAAGCGTAGAATGGAACAGGAAGATCTCATCAACAAGCGTAAGGATGAGGTTATAGCCGCCGCTCTGGAGGTCTTTAAAAAGAGTGGTATAGAAAACACAAAAATGACGGACATCGCCGAAAAGGCTCAAATTGGGGTGGCCTCTGTTTACAGGTACTTCAAAACCAAGCCTGAAATTGTTATAGAGGCTGCATGCAAGGTTTGGGATGATGAAATTGCCGTTATCTATGATCACTACACCAGTGATGCATTTGGTCAAAAGTCGGGCATCAGCCAGGTAAGAGAAATACTGGAGGTGTTCATTAAGCTTTATACCGACCATCAAGATTTTTTTAAGTTTCTCCATGAATTTGACAGCTACGTCATCAAGGAAGGTATATCCAAGGAAAAGCTCAAGGCTTATGAGAAAAGAATTCTCGACATAAAGCCCATCTTGATTCACGCCATAGAGCGCGGTAAAAAAGACGGCACCGTGAGTGTAGAAATTAACGAGGAGCAGTTCTACTTCAGCATTACACATGCCCTTATGAGCCTGTGTCAGAAGCTTATTATCAGCGGACATGTTTTGGAAAGTGATGAATTTGTTCTCGGTCTGGAACAGATCAGGACAATCATTGATATGGCAGTCAAGTATATTGGTTAAGCGGAGGGTTACAACATGAGTAAAAAAAGCATTCCGTTCCTTGTGGGCATTCCAAACCTGAGTGTCGGCCTATTGTGGGCCATGAACATGTCCCTGATTCCCATGCTTGTGGGAACTGTAACGAGCAGCAACGCCCAATTGGGTACGCTGGTTTCGATGGGAGCCTTTACCGGCATTTTCGTGCAGTATCTGGCAGGTCTTTTAAGTGACAGAAGCCATTTAAAGATGGGAAAAAGAAAACCGTTTATCTTATGCGGGGCCATTCTGGCCGCTTTGTTCATTGCAATCCTGCCCTTTTCGAAATCTTACTCTGTCATGCTTGGCGTCTCCTTTCTGTTCTATTTCTTTTTAAACTTCTTCCAGGGACCCTACTACACCTTAATCCCCGAGGTCGTGGAACAAAGACAGCTCGGCTTGGCCAACGGATTTTCCAAGATTGTCAGTGTGCTTGGAAGCGGCGTCATCCTTTTAAGCGGACCCGCCCTTTGGGAGATGAACCCTACATATCCGTTCCTTCTGGCTGCATTTCTAGGCATCGTATCTGTCATTATCGGCACTGTTCCCATAAAAGAGGACACGACAAAAGCCTCAAAGCCGTCAAAGGTATCCTTTGATTTTGTTAAATTTCCATCGGTCATGAAGCTGTTCATCTCGGTATTTTTTGTCTTCTTAAGCTACGGTTGCATCACCCCTTATTTTGTAAAATACTGTGTCCAGCAGCTGGGATTCTCAGCCGGCACGGCAAGCACGGGGCTATTTGTATTAACCATCGTAGGAGCTCTGTTTGCAGTACCCGCAGGCATTCTATCCGACAAAACGAGCAGAAGAGTGGTCCTGTTGATTGGAACAATCATTTTTTCTTTAGGTATGGCTCTGGCTGCCTTTGTCACCAACGTCACCGGCATGTATCTGCTTCTGTCTTTAATCGGAGTGGGCTTTATTTGCATACAGGTCACCATTTACGCCATTCTGGCTGAAATATCCCCGCCTGAAAGGCTTGGTGAATTCATGGGCATCATGAACCTCTTTATTTCTTTCAGTCAGTGGATTGCAACCTTGTGCATGGGCTTCGTACTGGATACGGCAGGCTTTGGATGGTTTTTTCCGATCGCCTCCGTCATCATGCTCATCGCAGCCATCATCATTTTCTTCAGCCGCTACAAAAAGCATGAAAAAGCTTGAAATGGGGGGCTCATATGTTTGAAGGCATGACGATTGAATTTTGTTACACCAAAGAAAACGGTGAAAAAAAGCATGTCTTTTCCGAAAGCTGCAAAAGTGAAGATTTCAGCGCGGTTGTCAGAATAAATCAGGCTCAAGGCTATAAACGACTTACCCTTTCAATCATACCGGTCCAGAAACTCACCATAAAAAAGCTGGCCGTCAAGATGCCCTTCAGTTTCCACAAGGAGCACAGGGTCTTCGTCAACGGATACCAATCCTGGACCGATAGCACGGAAATGCGTTCGGGCGACAAAATGAAAAACATATCTCCTTTAGCCACGCCTTTAATGAAAAAATACCGGTTCGACAAATACGGAGACTATACCTTTGCGAAGTATTCCAACAGAAGGGGAGACTTTCACGGTTTTACTTACTCGTACATACGCCATGGAGAAAGCCTTCACTTATTAGGCTCTCTATCCGAACGATCAGGCTTTACCATCATCGAGCATTGTATGAAGAAGGATAGCATCATTTTGCGAAAGGAATGCGAAGGCCTGGAGATTAACTCAGCCTATCAGGCTTTTGATATTTTCTATGGCAAAGGTCCCGAGGATGCGGTCTTTGACAGCTATTTCAATGCCATGGGCATAGAAAAGCCGAAGCATGGCCTGGCTACCGGATGGACCAGCTGGTACAACTACTATCAGAATATTCATGAGTCTGTCATCATGGAGAATCTTGATAACTTCAAAGGCCTCCAAAAGACTATTGATATCTTTCAAATTGACGACGGCTACCAGAGGGCTGTGGGCGATTGGCTCGATATTGATGCGACTAAATTTCCCAATGGAATGAAAACCCTTGCTGATAAGATTCACAAGCAGGGCTGTCAAGCGGGAATATGGCTCGCACCCTTTGTATGCGAAACCAACTCGGCACTCTTCCGTGAAAAGCAGGATTGGCTTATAAAGGATGCTCAAGGTGAGCCCTTGCCGGTTGGGTCCAACTGGAGCGGCTTCTATGCTTTGGATTTGTATCATCCCGGGGTTTTGGAATACCTGAAAAAGGTCTTTGATACTGTTTTAAATGATTGGGGCTATGATCTGGTCAAGCTGGATTTCCTGTATGCCGTGTGCCTGCTGCCCAGAAAGGACAAGACTCGCGGGCAGATCATGACCGAGGCCATGGAGTTCCTTCGCCAATGTGTCGGGAATAAGCGCATTTTAGGCTGCGGTGTTCCTTTGGGGCCCGCCTTTGGACGCGTTGATTATTGCAGAATCGGCTGCGATGTGGGCCTGGATTGGGATGATAAATTCTACATGAGAAGGCTTCACCGGGAGAGAATATCAACCCTCAACGCCATTAAAAATGCTATCGGAAGAAGGCATCTGAACGGCAGAGCCTTCATCAATGATCCAGATGTTTTTCTTCTAAGAGACGACCATATCAGCCTCAGCGAAGCTCAGAAGGAGACCCTTGCCTTTGTTAACAATCTGTTCGGAGGGGTGCTGTTTACATCCGACAATATAAAAAAGTATAGCAACATGCAGCGTCTTGCCTTCGAAAAAGCCATGCGGAAGGAAAACAGAAGGCTTTACAGCGTTGACTACAGAAAAAAGAACCTTGCTGAAGTCCTTTATGACGAGAATGGCACCCGTAAGCTTTCTCTCATCAACCTTAGCGGCAAAAAGCAACGGTACTATAGCGACGTCGCGAAGCAATCCTGCGAAATACTGCCTTATAAAAGCATGACCATCACACTGTAAGGGGGAGTGAAAATGGACCGTTCGAAAATGATTTTTGGCAATGAGATGCCTGAAAAGGTTTATAGAAAAGCTGAACGAGCCAAAAAGAAGCATATCAAGAAATTCGGAGATGATGCCGGAGCTCATTATTCCTTGTCTGTTCAGGATAATCCTGTCATTGGTCCTTTCATAGGGGTTAAGAATATTGTAACCGGACGCGATGGACAGCCCTTTGACCCTCATAAGGCTGTCGTCATCGGCAACATACGCATGGGCTTCGGTCATTACAGGATATCTATGGCAATGGCCTCAGCATCTAAAGCCCTTGGCTACACACCGTACTGGTTTGATCTCAATTCCTTTAGGGAAACAACGGGGGGAAAGG
>JAOABT010000059.1 GCA_026418215.1 Clostridia bacterium
CTCGGAGATGTGTATAAGAGACAGGCCACTGGTAGCAGCCCTTTACGATGAAGAGGCTGCGGAGGCCTTGGCTCTGGCGGTTCAAGATACGCCAACAAAGGTTTTGAAGGGACTCGATGGTGTTTTAGAAGCGATTGCCCATGAAAAAGCCGATACGGTGCTTACCTCAGTTGTTGGCATAGCAGGCTTGCTTCCAACACTCACGGCTATCCGCGCCGGAAAGAACATAGCGCTTTCCAATAAGGAAACCCTTGTAACTGCGGGTTCCATTATTATGGATGAGGTCAAAAAAGCCGGTGTTGAGCTTCTTCCTGTAGACAGCGAGCATTCGGCTATTTTCCAAAGCATCGCAGGTAACCGGCATCAGGATATTTCCAATCTGATTTTAACTGCGTCTGGCGGACCTTTCAGAGGCTTTACAAGGGAACAGCTGCAGCATGTCACACTTGAACAGGCGCTCAAACACCCAAACTGGTCCATGGGAAGCAAAATCACCATTGATTCGGCAACCATGATGAATAAAGGGCTTGAAGTGATCGAAGCCATGTGGCTTTTTGATCTTCCGGCGTCGCAAATTGAGGTCGTGGTTCATCCTCAGAGCATCATTCACTCGATGGTGGCCTATCAGGATGGGTCCATTATAGCGCAGCTTGGGGCGCCCGATATGCGCATTCCCATACAATTGGCCTTAACCTGGCCCGAACGCATGCCCAATCCTTTCAAGAGAGTTAATTTTGCAGAGCTTTCTCAGCTGACGTTTCAAAAGCCTGACCTTGAAACCTTCAAGGCTCTAAAGCTGGCCTATGAAGCGGCACGAATCGGCGGAACCTTGCCATGCGCCATGAATGCCGCAAATGAAGTGGCTGTCGAGCTTTTCCTTAAGGGACAAATTCAATTCAGCCAGATCGCTGAGCTCATCGAACGCGTGATGGATTTGCATTCGGTGAATAGCAAGCCTGTTCTCAACGATATAATAGATACTGACCGGTCATCTCGGGAAACTGCCCGAAGATTGCTAAACGGGGGATTATCATGAGTGTATTGGTAGCGCTCATTGCATTGAGCTTTCTCATTTTTATCCATGAGTTGGGACATTTTACTGCTGCGAAGGCAGTTGGTATAAAGGTTCTGGAATTTTCGCTTTTTATGGGGCCCAAGCTATTATCCTTCAAAAAGGGGGAGACCACCTATTCGCTGCGCCTCATTCCCATGGGCGGCTTTGTGAGGATGGAGGGGGAAGAGGAGGCATCAGATGATGCCAGATCCTTCTCCAAGCAGTCTGTCGGCAAGCGTGCTTTGGTTATCGCCGCCGGACCCATCATGAATATTGTGGCGGCCTTTATATTCGCTGCTATTGTTTTAACGCCTACGGGATTCTTCACCAACAAGGTCACGGAACTTACTCCGGATTCGCCGCTTAAGGCGGCAGGTGTTGAGGTTGGAGACCGCTTCCTGTCCTATGGAGGAAAGCAGCTTTTTGATCCCTCTTCCGACCTGACGGTTTTTATGTATGGTGAGAACGGCAAGCAAAAAGAGCTCACCTATTACGATGAAAGCCAAAAAACGAAAGTTACAAAGGTCATTACGCCGGGCAGAACCGAGACGCGCTTCAGATTGGGCTTCCAGGCCAGGGTTTCGGGCAACGAGGGTACGAACATCATTGAAATGATTGAAACCGATTCGCCGCTTCAGAAGGCAGGCATCAAGCGCGGCGACAAAATTGTCAGGCTGGACGACACCACTGTTACCAATACTCAGGATATTGTCAACTATCTCAATAAGAGTCGGACTGATAAGTCTGCACCTTTAAGCGTTACCATCGAAAGAGACGGCAAACAGCTTACTTTTACTAATATTAAGCCTTTTTCGGATTTCCAGTATACCCTTGGCGTCGGACTTGAGCATAAGAAGGGGAACTTCGGTGAGGTCATGAGGGCTTCCTTCAACTACTGCGTTTCAACAACTCGAAACGTGCTGATTACACTTGGATGGCTCTTCAACGGCACCATTTCCTTTAAAGAGCTGTCGGGGCCGGTAGGCATCATCGGCTCTGTCGGCAGTGTGGTGGAAACCCGGCAGCCGGTGAGTGAAATTCTGCTTAATCTAATTTATGTATGCGCTTTCATCAGCATCAATCTTGGTATCATGAACCTCATACCTTTCCCTGCTCTGGACGGAAGCATGCTCTTGATTCTGCTGATTGAAAAAATCAGAGGGAAGCCGCTGCCTCAGGAGAAGGTCGGCATGATCTCCATGGTGGGCTTCGTGCTTTTGATTTGTGTGCTTATTGCAACCTTGTTCAACGATATACCGCGATGGCTGATGTAAGGGGATACACATGACAAACGGAATTGAAAGAAGAAAAACCAGGAAGGTAAGAGTCGGAAACCTGCTCATTGGCGGGGACGCACCCATTTCCATCCAATCCATGACCAATACGAAAACCTCGGACGTGGAGGCCACGGTTTCCCAGATACATGCCTTAACGGATGCCGGCTGCGAAATAGTCCGCGTGGCCATTCCCGACATGGAGGCAGCCGAAGCGGTGAAGGCCATAAAAAGCCAGATTTCTATCCCTTTGGTGGCGGATATCCATTTCGATTACAAGCTCGCTTTAAAGGCCATGGAAAACGGTGCCGACAAAATTCGTATCAATCCCGGAAACATTGGTTCAAGAGACAAGGTGCAGGCTGTTGTCAACCTGGCTAAAGACAGAGGCATTCCTTTAAGAATCGGTGTCAACAGCGGTTCTCTCGAAAAGGAGCTTTTGCAAAAGTACGGGCATGTGTGCGCTGAAGCCCTTGTTGAAAGTGCTTTAGGGCATGTGCGCATTCTTGAAGAGCTCAATTTCTATGATACAGTCATTTCTATAAAGTCCTCCGATGTTATCATGTCGCTCAAGGCACATCAGCTATTGGCTGAAAAGACTGATTATCCGTTACATATAGGCATTACAGAGGCAGGCACCGTTTATCGCGGCACCATTAAGTCGGCTGTCGGCATTGGGGCCATGCTGCTAAACGGCATTGGTGATACAGTGCGCGTATCTCTTACAGGCGACCCTGTTGAAGAGATCAAGGCAGCCCGTGAGATTCTCAAGGCCTGCGGACTTTATCGCAACGGCGTGGTCTTCGTCTCTTGCCCCACCTGCGGGCGCACCCAGATTAATCTTATCAAGATTGCCGAACAGGTTGAAAAAGCCCTTGAGACCTGCGAAAAGCCCATTAAGGTTGCGGTGATGGGGTGTGTGGTCAACGGCCCGGGCGAGGTTCGGGAGGACGATATCGGCATTGCATGCGGCCAGGACTGTGTGGTAATCTTTAAAAAAGGCGAAATCCTCAGGAA
>JAOABT010000070.1 GCA_026418215.1 Clostridia bacterium
TGTCAACGAAGAAACCAAAAAGAAGATACAAGAAGTCGCAGATGCGCTTAAATACTATCCTAACGCTATAGCCAGAAGCCTCGTCAAAAAGGGAAGCCATACGTTTGGCTATATCGTATCGGGCCTTGAAAGGGGCACCAAGCACAATATTATTCAGGAATTTCTGACTGCCATATATGACTTTACAAGAAAATGCGGCTATGAGGTTCTGGTGATGACGGTGGATTCCGAGAGCCAGAGTACCAAGAGCTATCTGCAGTTCGCTCGCGAGCATAACCTTGCCGGTATTATTGTTTCAGGAATCCGGACCGACGATGTCTATTACAAGGAAATGCTCAACAGCCAGATTCCATGCGTGCTCATTGACTTGGTAGCCGACAACATCCGGGTAGGCTGCGTCACGACTGATAACTATGAGGCTTCCAGAGAGGCTGTAGCCTATTTGAACAAGCTGGGGCATAAGAATATTGCCTTTTTAAATGGCAAGGAATTCGCAGCCGTTTCAGTAGCCCGCTATTCAGGCTACCAGGCTGAAATGCGAAAGAGAGGCCTGAATCTCTCTCTTGATTTGGTGCTTAACGGGGAGTTCTCAGAAGAAATAGCCTATCAGGAGACAAAGAAGTTTTTGCCCCTTCATCCTGAAGTAACAGCCATTTTCTGTGCGTCAGACCTTATGGCCATAGGGGCTATGAGGGCGGCTCAGGACCTAGGCATTAATGTTCCCAAGCAGCTCTCCATTGTGGGCTTTGACAATATTCCGGTAGCGTCCTACACTTCACCCGCCCTGACGACCATCGAGCAAGACTTCTACCAGATGGGCTATGAAGCGGCACAAATGCTTTACAGTATTGTTCATGGAAAGGATATCCCACATTCTAAAAAAATTTCGCACAAATTTATTGAAAGATCTAGTGCAGCTATGGTATAATTTGACTAGAAACGTTTTGGATGATATTCGGGTCCGTCTTCGGAATATAATAAAAAGATTGATGTTATGTCAATTTTTTTTACAGAAAACCCGAAACGTTTTGGATATGGAGGAACATGCGGATGATGACTTACAACATGGGTGAACAGCAGCTTAAAAACTGGATTGTCGCTGAAACCCGCTTCAATGCACAGTATCTTGGAAAGTGCGAAGCCATTATGTGTCTTGGAAACGGATACATGGGTGTTCGCTCGGCAACGGAAGAGCGCTATGGAAATGAAAAGCGAGACACCTTTGTGGCAGGCACCTTCAACTGCTTTCACGAGACAGAGGTTTGTGAGCTTCCCAATAGTGCTGATTGTATCGCCCTTGACATCTTTATTGATAACACCAGGCTCGATTTGGAAAAGACCGCACCTAAGGAATACATACGTTATTTAAACCTGAAGACGGCAGAATTGACAAGGAGATTTGTTTGGGGAACCGAGGAAACTGGTTTTGTCGCCTTCGAATCGAAACGTTTCGTATCCTTATCGGACCTCCATCTGATGGGTCAAAAGCTCACCATACGCCCGCTGACAAGGGCCGTTAAGCTCAGCGTTACGTCAGGCATTGATGGACAACAAACCAATTCAGGTGTACAGCATTTTACTGAGGGTGACAAACGATTCTATGAAAATAGGTGCCTTCAGTTGATTCAGACCACGACCCAGAGCCATATTGATTTCATTACAAACCTTGTACATAAATTTACGCTCAACAACCGGGAAGCGGCCCTCAAAACAACGATTGGAATGGACAGACGCAGAATTTACCTTTCGTTGGACCAAACCGTTGATCTTGGTGATGAGCTCGTCATTGAAAAGCTGTCCACACTTCACACAAGCCGGGACAAAGAGTGGGTAAATAAAGATTATGACCTTGATCTTGTGAGGTCCCGCACCTATCGGGAACTGATTCAGAAGGCACGGCTGGGATACGACAATCTGGCCGCCCAAAGCGCGGAGGAATGGGGCAGAACCGTCTGGCAGAACGCACCTATCGAAGTCGAATCGAAAGATGGCTATGATCAGCTGGCCATCCGCTTTGCACAATACCATTTACGAGCCATGACACCTGCTCATGACCACCGCATGAATATCGGCGCCAAGGGGCTTTCCGGAGAAGGCTATAAAGGGCATACCTTCTGGGATACCGAGATCTTTATGCTGCCTTATTTCACCTGGTGCTTCCCGGAAATCGCCAGATCACTTTTGGAATATCGTTACCTCTCTCTGCCCGGGGCACATAGAAAAGCCAAGGAAAACGGCTATGAGGGGGCCATGTTCCCTTGGGAATCGGCCTGGCTGGATGACGGTGAAACGACACCGGTGTGGGGTGCTGCCGATATCATTACCGGCAAGCCCACCAAGATTTGGTCCGGCTTTATTGAACAGCATATTACCTCAGATGTTGTGTTCGGTGTATGGCAGTATTACCAGGTCACAGGTGACCAGGATTTTATGGACCGCTATGGCTATGAAATCATTTTGGACGCGGCCATATTCTGGGCCACAAGGCTTGAATGGAATGAAGACCGCAAGCTCTATGGCATTCATAATGTCGTCGGGCCCGATGAGTATAAGGAACATGTGAACAACAATGCTTTCACAAACTATACAGCTCATTGGACCATTAAAAAGGCCATGGAATATTGCGTTGAGCTTGAAGAGAAGAACCCCTGCCTGTATAACCGGCTGGATTCATCCATGAATCTATCCAAGTACAGAAAGCTTTGGCAGGAGCGCATCTCACTGATCTACCTTCCCAAGCCCAATGAAAATCAGGTTCTCCCGCAGGATGACACCTATCTTTCCAAGAAAAACATTGATCTTACGCCCTACAAGAATCAAAAGCATGTTGGGTCCCTGTTCAAGGACTATAACCTCGATCAGGTCAACGACATACAGGTCTCTAAGCAGGCGGATGTGCTTCTTCTGTTCTATCTTTTGGAGGATCTGTTTGATAAAGAGGTGAAGCTGGCTTCCTGGAACTACTATGAGCCGCGCACGCTGCATGACTCGTCATTATCCTTATCGACACACAGCGTGCTCGCCAGTGATCTTGGCAACAAGCATCTGGCCTATGAGCTCTTTAAAAAAGCTGCAGAAATTGACCTTGGACCTGATATGAAGACCTCGGACCACGGTATTCATGCCGCATCGCTAGGCGGTGTCTGGCAGTGCGTTGTCAATGGCTTCGGCGGCGTGCGCATGCTAAATGGCAAGCTCAGAATCAATCCGCATCTTCCTGAGGAATGGGAAAGCGTCCGATTCAGGATTCAATGGCGCGGGGATGTTCTCTGCTTAAGCATCACCCACGACACACTCACTATTGTTAACGAAACTGCAGTTCAGCCTGAAATTGAACTGGAAATCCGAAATGAAAAGCATGTCCTGAAAAAGCAATTATCTCTGTCTCTCAAGTGATTTTAACCGCCCGGATACGCGTACGGACGGCTAGAATAAAAATTAATCGTTTATGGAGGAATTAATATGAGAAAGATCTCTGCTCTGCTCCTGGCTCTCGTTATGGTGGTTTCCATGCTGACAGCATGCGGAAAGACCGAGACACCTGCGGTATCCTCTGCTGCTCCCTCAAGCAGTGAACCAGCCAAATCTCCTGATGCAGCAACACCAGCACCATCGGATGATCTCAAGGGCAAATCCATCGTCGTTGGCCGCTGGGGCGGCAACGATGCTGAAACCGCTGCATTTGCCAAGATGCTCGGTGAATTTACAGCTGAAACAGGTATCAAGGTTGAGGATAAGGTTTACACCGACTATAACACCCAGCTCAAGACCGACCTCATCGCTGGTACAGCTCCCGACGTCTTTTATGTAGACGCTTACATGGCTCCTTTCTTTATCAGTCAGGGTGTTCTTGCTGAAATCGACCCCGCCGCTGTTGAAGCCGACAAATTCTATGAACCCATGCGCAAGGCCTTTGAGAAAGACGGCAAGCTCTACGCCGTGTCAAAGGACTTCTCTACACTGGCCCTTTACTACAACAAGAAATGGGTAAGCGAAGCCGATCTGCCCAAGACTCAGGAAGAGCTCTACAGCGCAGCCTACCTTGACAAGATCCAGGCTAAGCTTCCCAAGGATGTTATTGCACTGACCTATAACCAGGACCTCGCTCGCTTAATGGATATCATGCAGATTGACGGCACGGACATCATTAAGGACGGTAAGAAGTCCAACCTTGCTGCTCCCACTATTGAAGCCAATATCAAGCCTATATTCGAAGCTGCCAAGGCCAAAAAGATCATGACACCTGCCGACCTCGGCATGGGCTGGAACGGCGAAGCCTTCGGTAACGAACGCTGCGCCATGATGATCGAAGGAAACTGGGTGCTCGGAACCTTAAAGACCCAATTC
>JAOABT010000103.1 GCA_026418215.1 Clostridia bacterium
CTTCTAGGGTTATCCAACCGCATGCTCAATGTTCGAAACTTCAACGATATTATTGAAATGGCCAGCGAGGGCGACCTCAGACATATCGACCTTTCTATCGGAGATATTACCCGAGATGAGCTTGTGGGCCTGCCGGCGGAAACAACAGCCTCCAACTTCGGAAAAATCATAGATTTGGCTTCCAAGGCCGATGTGGCTCTGGGCATTATTAATCTGGTCTTCCAGACCATCGGCATGCTGTCTGTGTTTGCAACGCGGATTGAGAAGGTTTCGGATGTCGTTCTTACAGGAAATCTCACAAACGTACCCCAAGCGAAGGATGTGTTTGACGGGCTTTCAGGGCTGTTTAAGGTGAATTTTCATCTGCCCCAGAATGCAGAGTATGCAACCGCTGCCGGGGCGGCCATGATCAGTGTGAAAAGCGCCAGCGCAAGGCCCATTGCGTAACAAGCTATAGAGTTGACCGCCGGTTTCCTTAGGGAACGGTGGATAGAAAAGGAGCGGCTTCTAGAGTCGCTCCTTTAAATTATCATGCGCATTTTCTTAAGAGTTTCAGACGTTAGCTTATCGCTTATGCCTGAAGTTGAATGGGGCTTTCACGCCTGATAGCGGGCCCTTTAAGTACGAGAGGATTCGAAGAGCTGGAATAAGCTTTGGTATGTGATGTGGGAGCATTCAGTGTAAACTGTTTCCGAGCTATATCCTCAAAGCGGAAGAAATGAATGCTTACATGATACCGCTCTTTTTTGCAGGCCTCCGGGCTATACCAAGTACGATCATGGCTAATACTCCGGCCAGGCACGCCCATGAGAACCATTCTCCTGTCATCTCATACAGGGTTTTAATACCCTTTGTGGGCACATCGGAAATCATGCAGCGTTCCTGGGTGGTATAGAAATTTTGGTCAGCCAGAAGATTGCCGTTATAGTCTGCAGCCATGGAGCTTCCTTTGTTGCACTGTCTTACAACCGAGAAGCCATACTCAATACCTCGAAGAAGCGCAGCTTCGGTGTGGAACGGGCTGATCTTCTTTGTGTCAAAAGCTGGGACGAGCATGATATCTACGTCTGAAGCCTGTCTGATGAAAGCGGGGAAATCCATGTCAAAGCAGATAGCAGCCCCAATTCTCCCATAGGGTGTATCAGCCTTACGGATAATACCGTCTGAATCAGTGGGGTACCAGGAGTTTGTCTTTTCATACCTGTAGGCAATCTGTCCATTAGGAGCAATCATGATGGCCAGGTTGTCGTTCTTTTTAGAATCATAGTGAAGCACCAGTGGGGTCGCCATCAGGTAGACCTGATTAGTCTTTGCAAAGTCTGAGGCTCGCCTGATAAAGGCATCGTACTGCTCATCAAAAAGGACGTAATTTCCTTCGGACCAGAAGATGACCTTGGCGCCGGCATCGGCAGCCTTCTGACTCAATCGGAACATCTCGTCTCCGATATTCTGAATCAGATCCTTGTTTTCATTAAAGGACGATTTTGGTGTTCCTGCGTCTGTTATAGCCCAAAAATCCTTGGGATGCTCCACCGAGATGGAGCCAATACGTACGGTTGGGCTCTCGGAACGCTGAAACACCTGCTTTGCGGAGCCATAGGAAAGCAGGAGGCCGAGGATGGCTAGATAGCTGATGACGACTCGCCAAGGCTTTTGCTGGTTTTTGAGGGCAGTAAGCGCTGTGTTGACCACAGGACCCAGCCACAGAACGACAAAACCCACAAACCAGCTTCCGAAAAGGGCAGCGCCCTGAATCAAGGTAAGTTCTCTGCTAACGGCATACGGAACAGAAAAGGTCATACCGACAGGAGAGAAGGACATTAAGAAATCAAGTCCAATATAGGCCGCCGGGAACACCAAGGTGGCTAAAAAAGGGTTAAGCTTTCTGGACAGCCATCTGTCGAGATAAAGGCCTACGATGAAGGGAGCCGTGACCATGATACCGAAAAGAATCTCGGTACCCATGGAGATATCCCAGCCGCCGTGGAGAGCAACGATTTTCGAGACAACGCAAAGAAACGCCACGGGAAGGGTTAATAGCCACTTGGATTGGTTTCTGAAGCTGTAAATGAGAAGGATGGGCGAGACCCACGCTGCTAAAGGCATATTCATGCTCCAGGATACAAAAAGAAGTAATAATGCTCCCAAGATTCCAACGGGTAAGGATAAATCCAGTTTCTTTTTCATAGAAAGGTCAACCTCCTAAACAATTGATTTAATCAACTGATTAAATTGTAAGGGACATCCGAACGGTTTGTCAATCATAAATTTAAATCAGTTGATTAAAAAGGTTTGACACTAAAATCAGAAAACCATTATAATGTTGTCAAAAGAACACATGACCACTGTCTGAAGGGGATGGGGATTGTATGAAGGGAGAGCTTTCAGCCGAACAGAAGATTCTTATAGCAGCCATCAACTGTATTGAGAAATATGGTCCGGAGGGCGCAACCATTCGGCGTATTGCTGACGAAGCAGGTGTCAACAGCGCAGCAATCAGTTACTATTACCGAAGTAAGGACAAGCTCATTGAAAGGGCTATGGAGCAGTCACTAGCCAATGGCTTCGACCCCGGAGATTATGCCGAGTATCAGAATGAACCGGCTAAAAAAAGGCTTGAAATGGTCTTGCTAAGGCTGGTTGAAGGAGCCTATACCTACCCGGGGCTCACAAGGGCCCATTTTTTTGATGTTTTTATGAAGCAGGACTATACGAATCCGGCTGTAGCAAAAATTAACGACTTTTTCAAAAGTCTGTTAGGTGATTTAAAGACTAGCAAAGAAATAACGACAGAGGATCTGGAACTCGGGCTCATGCAGATTGCGGCGGCAGCATTCCTCCTTCCGGCGTTGATGCCGGATCTTTTTGAAGGCTTCAGCGGCTATGACCTAAAGGACAGGGTTAAACTAAAAGCCTATATCCGCCGGGCCGTCGAGCGTCTTTTGTAATAAGCGCAGAAAGCTCGTGGGATTTATTTTTTGGGACAATGCAGGAACAATATTTTCTTGTCTCAGGAACCCATATAAATTATAATGTGTATTATTATTAGCAATAGAACAATGCCGAAATAGGTGGAAGCATGTTTAGGTGGTACGAGGAAGCCAAGTCCATAGCGGAACGCGACCCTGCTGCCCGGGGAGTTTTGCAGGTTATCCTGCAGTATCCGGGCTATAAGGCCGTGCGTGCATACAGAAGAGCCCACTGGTTCCACAAGCACGGGATGTACTTTATAGCAAGGGCTATTTCTCAATATGCCCGACATCGTACGGGAATCGAAATCCATCCGGGAGCCAAAATCGGCAAGTGTCTCTTCATTGATCACGGCATGGGCGTGGTCATCGGCGAAACTGCCGAAATCGGCGATTACTGCACCCTTTATCATGGGGTTACGCTTGGCGGAACCGGGAAAGATAAAGGGAAAAGGCATCCGACCGTCGGCAACAATGTACTCATTAGTGCCGGAGCAAAAATACTCGGTCCCTTCAAGGTTGGAGACAATGCTAAAATTGGGGCCAATGCCGTTGTTTTAAGTGAGGTTGAGCCGGATACCACCGTAGTGGGGGTTCCAGGCCGGGCCGTCAAGCGCGGCGGCGAAAAAATCCGTCAAAGCTTTGAGCTCGACCAGATTCATACGCCGGACCCTGTTTCGCAGGAATTCTGCCGCATCCGCGGCGATATGGATAAGCTTAAAAAGGAACTGGAAGAGTACGAAAAGCTGGTTCAGGAATTTAAGAAAAAAACGCAGGCTGATGGCGAGGGCTAAGCCTCCATCTAGGCTTTCGCGGAAGGAAGGATAAAATGAAGCTTTATAATACATTAACCCGTCAGAAGGAAGAATTCGTCCCCTTGAATGCACCAAAGGTGACCATGTATTCCTGCGGACCGACCGTTTATAACTTTTTTCATATAGGCAATGCCCGCCCTTTCATTATTTTTGACATTCTCCGACGCTTTTTAAAGTATAGAGGCTACGATGTGACCTTTGTTCAGAACTTTACCGACATCGATGATAAGCTCATTCGAAAGGCTAACGAAGAAGGTACCACCGTTTTGGATATCGCCGAAAAATATATAGCGGAATACTTTAAGGACGCTCAGGGGCTCGGCATTCAAAAGGCTGACATCCATCCGAGGGCAACAGACCATATAAAAGAGATCATTACCACCATTAAGGTGCTCATCGACAAGGGCCTTGCCTATGAGGTAGAGGGTGATGTCTATTTTGACACCCGTAAATTCGAAGGCTACGGCAAGCTCTCGCATTTTAATGTGGAGGATCTCGAGGCTGGCGCCCGTATTGGCGTCGATGAAAGAAAGCACGACGCCATGGACTTTGCGCTCTGGAAGGCCCAAAAGCCGGGTGAACCCGCGTGGGAAAGCCCCTGGGGGCTTGGAAGACCGGGCTGGCACATTGAGTGCTCGGCCATGGCC
>JAOABT010000477.1 GCA_026418215.1 Clostridia bacterium
CTAATACCTCGTGCAGGGTTGGCCTCTGTCAGGCGCTGGAAGAGAAGGGCTTTAACGTCACCTATGAAAAAATGATGGTGATGCCGTCCAACTGGGTTGTACAAGTCAATGATCATCTGGCTGTGTGGCTTCTTAAGGTCATCCCTGAGAAGGTTAGCAGAATAACGGATAGTATAGTCTCCGGTAAGATTCTTAGGGTACCCAAAAGAAGAAGCGCCCTTCAGCGCTTGATAACGAGGATGGAGAAAAGCGGGAGCCATGTCTTTGCCAAGGACATTAAGATCAGTGACGCCTGTAAGGGCTGCGGTTGGTGTGAGCGGCATTGCCCAGTCGCAAATATTACGATGAGTAACGGGAGGCCTGCCTTTAAAGAGGGCTGTGTCATGTGCTTCCGATGTATCTACGGCTGCCCTCAAAAAGCCATGAGCCACAAGAGCTTTATGGTTCTTAAGAGCGGATTTGACCTTGATGCTCTTGAAAAGCGCATGAGAGGCGTTGAGCTAATGCCTGTTAAAAAATGCTGCAGGGGCATGTTACTGTTGGGCGTTGCCCGCTATCTTAATGATAGGGATGGATTTTAAGGATTAAGCCTGCCCGGGTTGGGTTCCTTTTCTTTCAGTTCCGTCAATGTAGATGTTGTAGGCAAGCCCCAAAAAGATGAGAAAGCCCCCTATGAGCTTGGTGCCTGAAACGCTGTTGCCGAGCAAGATATCAAGAATAACCCCCATGACCAGCTGCCCGATAAAAATAAGCAACGTCAGGTTGAAATTGGAAATTCTATGGGTCATGTAGCTTGAAAGAGCAAGCACAAGAACCCCAAGAAATCCTCCCAGATAAGCTAAAAAAGGGATTTTATGTGAGAAGCTAAAGCCTCCTGGAATAAGGAAAAGCAGTAATAGCGATAGTGAAAGTCCTGCAATATAGTTCATGAAGGTACCTTGATAGATACCAATCTTAAGAGCCAGATTCGCATTCAAAATGCGGGACAGAATAATGGAAAAACCCGCAACAACGGCAAGCAGAATATAAACCATAAGAATTTCCCTCCTTACTCAAACATCATCACAATAAGCCCTGCCCCAACGATGATGAGGCCCAGTACCTTCTTCTTATTAAAGGGTACCTTTTTGAGGCCGAACAGCCCATAATGGTCAATGACTGCTGATGCCAGGAACTGTCCCGCCTGACCGAGGGTAAGCGTCAGTGATACGCCCAGAGCCGGGAAGCAGAAATTGTTCAATAGCACGTTTGAAACCCCGAGGAGTCCGCCAGCGTACAAGATGTATGGGACTGTCTTGAGGTTTTTTATTTTATGCTTTCCTATAATCAGCACGGCTCCTATGCTTACAAGTCCTACGGCATGAATGATAGCTGTCGAGAGATAAAGCCCCGTGTACCCGGCAAGGACGCCGTTTGCCAGAACCATGAGTGCTATTATAAAGCCGATGGCGGCCGATATCAGATTATTCATAGGCCCTCCGTTATGTTTCTTAGATAGTATAACATTACCACAGAACTTTAAGGGGATTGTATGACATATGTCACACTGTGTATAATAGTTGAGAAGGGGAAATCTAGTCTATGGAGAAGATCAATGATGCCGAACGGCTTTCAAGGTATATGGAGCATTACGGCCTTTTAGGCCTGTTTGGACAGGATATGCTGCCGCATATGGAGCTTTTCTATTATCGAAAGCATGAAGCCATCTGCATGGCCGGAGAAGAGCCGGAATACTTCTTGCTTTTTGTTGAAGGAAAGGCCAAGGTCTACACGCTTTTAAAGAACGGTAAATCCCTCATGCTC
>JAOABT010000481.1 GCA_026418215.1 Clostridia bacterium
GTCTCCTGGGCTCGGAGATGTGTATAAGAGACAGGCCTTTTGTGACACCTGTGGCAGTCGTCTTGAAGCGGATCATAACCCCGAAGCTGCACCAGAGGCTGCGGCACCTGTGAACCAGCAGCAAACAAGCTATACGCCAAATTCTACCCCCAGCTATCAGGCTCAGCAAGGCTACCAGAGCAATGCGGGCTTTCAGGGTGCGCCCGGCTATCAGGCAGGTCCAGCGCAGCAGGCGAACACGGGCTATCAAGGCTACAATACAGGCTATCATAACCCTCCGCCGGCATACCCCGTTCAGCCTCAGAACGGCAATCAGATGACCACCGGAAAGTGGTTGGGGATATTCCTCATCAATATTATTCCGGCAATTGGTCCTTTGATTTACCTCATCCTCTTGTTCAAATGGGCCTTCGGCTCCTGTAAATATCCTTCATTAAAGAGCTTTTCAAAGGCCATGCTGATAATCATGCTGATTGGTATTATTATCGGTGTTATCGTAGCCATCTTTGTATGGCCTATGATACAGGAGCTTATCGATAATGGTGAATTCCCCGATTTCTTCAGTACCTTTAGCTTTGAACAGTGAAGAAACGACTTGTTAAAGCCTGCAGCTTATGCAGGCTTTTTCTTTATCTCAAATGTCCAATGCCTGCTATCGCCAGGGTCATGCGTTTTACTATTATTCAGCTTAACCGATACAGTTGGTAAGCGATAACCGCATAAATAAACGACTTACTCGTCATTTACCACCCTTGTCAAGGTGGTGACAGTATAGCGTCGATCTGTTGACGGCAAGAGTGATGAGGTATCCGGTAACGTATAGGTTGAATATTTTTTCATTTACCGCTAGACAACCCTAACATCCTGTGTTAATATATTTGAGATATTTAAGGGTGAAAGGAAAAGGCAATGGCTTACTGTATGATGAAATACAAAAGCATACCGCATGGGCCGAACGTGTTAAACGGGTTCGCATCGCTTTTCCCTTCCGAAATATTGATGAATAAGGAATTAGTGTTTTCAAAATAGTAAGACGAAGGTCTTGCTATTTTTTTTAATCTTTTATGCTGATTCATGCAACATGAAGGCTTGGAAAAAGAAAGGCGGAAGGAAGATGAAGCTTCGGTCAAAGGACATATTAGGCCTCGATCATATTGACGCGGATGAAATAGGGCTCATTCTTGATACGGCCAAGGACATGAAAAAAATTATCAAGAGCAATATGAAAAGGGTTAACTACCTTCAAGGGAAAACAGTTATGACCTTGTTCTACGAAAACAGTACGCGAACAAGGGTCTCCTTCGAGCTTGCCGCCAAATATATGGGCGCTCATGCCGTCAACGTTTCGGTGTCGTCGAGCAGTGTTAAAAAGGGTGAAACCCTTATCGACACGGGGAAAACGCTGGATGTCATGGGGACTGACATCATCATCATCCGCCACGAGCAGTCGGGTGCACCGCATTTGCTGGCACGGAACGTCAACGCTTCGGTCATTAACGCCGGTGATGGCATGCACGAGCATCCTACCCAAGGCTTGCTTGATATGATGACCATGCGAGAAGCCTTCGGAACGCTCAAAGGCCTGAAAGTCGCCATCGTAGGTGATATCTACCATAGCAGAGTCGCAAGAAGCAATATCATAGGACTTAATAAAATGGGAGCCGAGGTTAGGGTCTTCGCACCCACCACCTTACTGCCCCAAGGTATAGAAGCCATGGGTGCCAAGGCCTACTCAAGCGCAGAAGCAGCGCTGCAGGACTGCGACGTGGTCATGGGTCTGAGGGTTCAGCTTGAACGCCAGAAAAAGGCGCTGTTCCCGTCTTCGGCCGAGTATGCAAGATTCTTCGGGCTTAACCCCGAGAATATCAAGGGAGCTAAAAAGAATGCCCTCTGGATGCACCCGGGGCCCGTCAACAGGGGCGTGGAAATGACCTCGACGCTCATCGACGGCGACAACTCGGTTATCAATGAACAAGTCACAAACGGCGTAGCCGTCCGAATGGCTCTGCTTTACTTATTAACAGGGAGGGAAGAGGCATGAGAATACTGATTACAAACGCAACCGTTGTCCATGCAGACCGCATTGAAAAGAATATGAACCTCTATATTGAAAATGGCTTTGTAGACATGATGGGTAAGAACATTTTACTTGAGGCTGACCGGGTCATCGATGCAAAAGGACTTTATGTACTGCCCGGTCTTGTCGATGCCCACTGCCACCTGCGCGATCCCGGCTTCGAATACAAGGAGGACATCGCAAGCGGTACCAGAAGCGCAGCAAAGGGCGGCTTCACATCGGTTGCCTGTATGCCCAACACAAAGCCGACCGTAGATAACGAGACGGTGGTGCGTTATATAAAGGAAAAGGCTCAGCGAGAAGGTATCGTCAATGTCTTCCCTATAGGCTCCATTACAAAAGGGCTTGAGGGCATCGAGCTTTCTGAAATGGGGAGCATGAAGGAAGCCGGAATGGTCGCTGTTTCAGACGATGGAAGGCCCGTTATGAATGCAGCGGTTATGAAGAAGGCGCTTATTTATGCGAGCCAGTTTAATCTGCCGGTCATTTCTCACTGTGAGGACCTGGATCTGGCTGACGGTGGCAGCATGAACGAGGGCACCATCTCGACCATCCTGGGCCTTCGCGGCATCCCAAGCTCAGCCGAGGATGTCATGGTGTCAAGAGAGCTGCTGCTTTCTGAGTATACAAAAGTACCCGTCCATATCGCCCATGTTTCCACCAAAACCTCCGTGGAGCTTGTGCGTCAGGCCAAGAAGCGCGGTGTAAAGTGCACGGCTGAAACCTGCCCCCACTACTTTACCCTCACGGAAAGAGCCTGCATGGGCTATGATACAAACGCGAAAATGAATCCGCCATTACGCTCCGATGAGGATGTAGAGGCCATTGTAGAAGGTCTCAAAGACGGCACGCTCGACATTATTGCCACAGATCATGCCCCCCACCACAAGGATGAAAAGAATGTTGAGTTTGATTCGGCACCCAACGGCATCGTAGGCTTTGAAACAGCATTGGCCCTCACCTATACCACCCTGGTGGAGACTGGTGTCTTAACCCTGTCTCAGATGGTTGAAAAGCTCGCGCTGAATCCTTCTAAGATGCTTCACCTCGACAAGGGAACCGTTGCTTGCGGTAAGGCTGCAGACCTCATCCTGGTAGACTTTGATACCCCCTACACCGTGGAAGTTGCGAAGTTTGCCTCCAAGAGCAAGAACTCACCCTATGACGGCTTCAAAGTCAAGGGAAGGGTTATGAAAACGCTTGTAGGCGGTAAGGTTGTGTATGAGGCAGAGGGCTGAGAGGGCTTTGGTCTCAAGTAAACTGTACCAAGACAAACCCCTCATAAACTGATTCTTTCTAAGCTTAATAAAAAGTCTGTTACCGCCTGTTATGGTATTTAAAGAATCTGCTAAACGGGCTTCGAAAAAGGCAAAGAATTGATGCTCAGGGCCGTAGAGCCCAGCACTAGAGCTTTTTCAGATCTTACAAAATAAAGTAAATGGAGGTTTTCGATGAATTTTGCAGACAGATTGGCCCAACAAATCAAGAAGAAAGCCAACCCCTCCGTTTTGGGGCTTGACCCAAAGCTTGACTTTATCCCGGACTCCATTGTAAAGAAAGCCTTTATGGAAGTAGAACCCAGCAAGGCTGCAGCCAAAAGTATTGTCGAATTTAACAAGAGACTTATCGATGCGCTTTATGATATAATTCCAGCTATAAAGCCTCAGCTTGCCTATTATGAAATGTACGGCGTAGAAGGCGTCAAGGCTTTTTACGAGACCATCACCTATGCCAAGGAAAAGGGCCTGCTGGTCATCACCGACGGCAAGCGCAACGATATCGGCCCTACAGCTGAAGCCTACGCATCAGCCTATCTCGGTGCCACGGAAATCAATAAGCAGGCTGAGAAAATGTTTGATACAGATGCCCTGACGGTCAATGCCTATCTTGGGGCCGACGGCATCAAGCCCTTTGTCGCAGCCTGTGAACAGTACGGCAACTGTCT
>JAOABT010000201.1 GCA_026418215.1 Clostridia bacterium
CCCCTTATACGATTTAGTATTATTATTTATTATTAATACTTGGTCATAATTATACAAGCAAGTATTGCATTTTTCAAGCTTAGTTAAGTATTTAACAGCTTTGGGCTACGCATAACAGCAACCGCTTCCCATCTTTTGTGCCAAGAAAAAAGGCTTCGGGTATAGAATGCCCGAAACCTTGCGGTTGCATAAGTATTATTAATCGTAAGTCCTATAGGATATCCAGAATATAAGCGTGCTCCTTGAGCCATTTTCTTTGAAGCTTGTAATCGGGCATAAGCTGTTGAACCTGATTCCAGAAAACCTTTGAGTGATTCTTATTTAAAACGTGACAGAGCTCGTGGGTGATAACATAATCAATAGCCTTCGGATGCGCCATCATGAGGCGCCAGGTCAGGTGAATCACATTGCTTGCGCTGCACGAACCCCACCGTCTTCTGGCACTGGTTAAACTGGCTTTTGCATACGGAATGCTTACGCTTTGGGAGATTTCCTCAATGCGTTTAATGAGATGGTATTTGGCTTGTGCGCGATACCACTTGGAAAGGTATGTTAAAAACATGTTCTCAGGCATCAATGGGAATACAATTTTCCCATCTTGCACCACCACGCGTTTTAAATCCTCTTGCATCTCAATGCGATACGACTGTCCGAGAAACAAAAGCTCCCCGCCTACTTCAAAAGCCAGCTTGTCTGAGCACTGAAGCTTGTTAATAGCCTCTCGTTGCTTGGATTCTATCCATCGACGTTTCTCTTCTACCAGCTTTTCGATTTCTCGCAAAGGATACCTTAAAGGCGCTCTAACTACTAACTTGGCTTCCTTGGTAATGATCAAGGTTACACTTTTTCTTTTTGAGCGGATAAGCTCGTCAATTTGAATGCTGCTCATGGGTCGTCCTAACGTCTTGCAGGCAGGATTTCAAGCCAATAACCATCGGGGTCCTCAATAAAATAGAGTCCCATGGCCTTGTTCTCAAAAGAAATGCAGCCCATTTCACCATGAAGCTTATAGGCGGCAGCGTAATCGTCAACTACAAAAGCAATATGGGATTCATTATCCCCAAGGTTGTACGGCCCTTCCTTATCGCGAAGCCATGTGAGCTCGATTTGGTGGCCGCTTTGACCGTCCCCTATAAAGACAAGCTCAAAGCTTCCATCGGGGGCCTTTACTCTTCGTTCTTCCTTTAAGCCTAGAGCCTTCTGATAAAAGGCTACAGATTTATTGAGATCCTTGACATTGAGATTGCTGTGAACAATTTTGAAAGTCATTGACCTTACTTCCTTTCAGGGCTTTATACTATTTAAGTATAGCAAGGCGGCAGCGGGGGCGCAACAGCTTGTCTGTTCAGGATTGGCTGTGCTAAGATAGATAAGGTGCCTGAGCGCAACTATTATACTTGCAGGTGAAATTATGGCTAAACTTTATTTCCGATATGCAGTCATGAATGCAGGAAAATCGACCCAGCTCCTTCAAATCGCCTATGACTACGAGAGGTATAACAACCGAAAGATTCTTTGCCTCAAGCCTCATACTGATACCAAGGAAGGCGAATTCATCATCAGCCGTCTCGAAAATGGCGAGATTAAAAGAAAATGCGATTTCTTGACCTATCCGGAAAAGAGTTGGCTTTATAATAAGCTCACCATTGAGATTGACCAGGCCCATGAGCAGGGTAAATCCATTTCCATAGTACTCATTGACGAGGCCCAATTCCTTTCTCGTGAAAACGTTTGGGATTTGGCACGTATCGTTACGGAGTTTGATCTCCCTGTCATATGCTTCGGTATCAAGGTTGATGCTCTCGGAAACCCGTTTGAAGGCAGCACACACCTTTTTGCTCTCGCTCAGGATATCGAGGAAGTTACTACTAGGGCCATTTGCCGAGTGAGCGATCATCCCAAAAAAGCAACCATGAACCTTCGTCTGGTCAATGGTACGCCAATTTTTGAAGGAAGCCAGGTAGCCATAGAAAACAATCAGGATATCAAATACCTTCCGGTATGCTTGGATGTATACATGAAACTTAAATACGGAAAAATGAAACTCCCCAACAACATCAATATTTGACAAGCTAAAGCCCGGGACAGTGTGTTAAGCCGCCCGGGCTGCTTTATGTTTATTGTTACCGATAAATCTCTCCGCCCCTATCCTGGTGAGTATCCGATGAACCATATTCCACGGCATCATAGAATTCCTCACCGGCGGTCGTGTCATTAATATTAGCGGACTCCAGCACCTGTTCCTCAGACGGTCGGTTATTTCTCTTTTCGCCCTTCATATCCATGACATGATCGTCAACCTCTCTGGCACATTCAATGCAGAACTTTGCCTGTGGCAGAAGCTCAAGCCTTTTGGGGTCAATTTGTTTGCCGCAGCCTTCACATAGGCCATAGGTGCCATCCTTTATCTTGGCTTTTGCAAGCTCAATATCATTGACCTCATGCTGCTGAAGCTTTTTAAGAGCCATCTGGTGCTCCACATCGAAAAGCTCAGTGGCAATATCGGCAGGATGGTTGTCATAGGTTGACAGCTCAGAGGTTTCATTGATGTCATTATCACCGAGTGTCAAATTCTCGATGTCGTCGAGAATCCCCATATGGCTCTCTTTATGATGGTCCAACAGGTGCTTATAATGGTTAAGGTCTTGCTCATCAAAGGGTTGATTTTGATTTTCCATTGGTTAAACCTCGCTTGTTGGCATTTCACCTCTTTATAAGCTTAATATTTCACGAAACATTGTCAAAAATGCTGTCAGTTTCATGCATTCGTTTATTAAGCCTTGCTCAAAAGACAAGAAAAGGGTATGATGTTTCTGCAAAACATTTTGGGAGGTTTTTCATGCTGCAGGCCATCAAGCCCTATAAAAAAGAATTTGATTATTCCTATACTTTAGGCGTGTTTTTAACCATAGAGCTTTTGAAAAATCAGCCCCAAAGTGCCATCGGCGTTCTGTTAAGCACGCAGGCAGAGCGTAACAGCGGCACAGCCAAAATTGTCGAGCTTGCAAAGCAATGGAGCATCCCGGTGGAAGTCAATGACAAGGCCGTGGCAAGGCTTTCTCCAAAAGAAAACTGTTATGCCATCGGCATTTTTCAAAAATTTGAGAAAAAACTGGAGCCAGGGACCAATCATATTGTGCTCGTAAACCCGATGGATTCAGGCAATTTGGGTACCATCATGAGAACCTGCCTGGGTTTTAAACTCAACAACATTGCCATTATTAAGCCCTCTGTCGATGTTTTTGATCCCAAAACAGTGAGAGCCTCGATGGGTGCGTTGTTTTCAACACATTTTGGCTGCTTCGATGCTTTTGAGGACTATCAAGCTTCCTTCACGGCAAACGTCTTCTACCCCTTCATGCTTGGTGCTGAACATCCATTACCATCGGCTCATAACATTAAAAAGGAGCCTTTTTCACTCATATTTGGTAACGAATCTAGCGGGTTACCTGAAAGCTTTAGGCATATCGGGACACCCGTTGTCATTCCACATTCAGACGCCATTGATTCGCTGAATCTCTCTATTGCGGTAAGCTTGGCTGCTTATGAGTTTACGAAGGATAGCCCTCATTAAAGCATTGACAAGGTCAAAACACATTTCTCTTTTGGTTTACCTGATATTTATAGTAGGAAAAATCGAAATAGAGTTTTATGTAGACGTTGAGGTCCGTTAAAGGCACTCCATAATCAAAATAATAGAAAGATTATATAAAAAAGTACACCATAAGTGTGAATACATTCTTTCATGCTTATGATGTACTTTTATTTTCATCACAGAATGGTTTTTATCTGATTGCCCTTAGCTTTCAACCTTTTGAAAATAGCTCTTAGGCTTTTTACATACCGGGCAAATATAGGTGTCGGGCAGCTCCTCAAATGGAATCTCGCCCTCATAGACATAATGGCACAGCTTGCAGACGTATTTTGGTTCAGAGTTCCCGTCGTCGGTTGCATGTGCCTGAGGATTATAGGACGGGGCCTCCTTCGGCGTCGTTCCCTTTCGGTGATCACGGTAATAATCGTAGGTCAACGGCTTCTCTGGCGAGAGCGTAACGGCATCCACAACATTGGCCAAAAACAAGGTGTGGGTTTCAGCGTCGATGATGTCAAAAACTTCACAGCTTAGCATCCCAACAGCTTCCTTTTCGAGGTAAGGGTTACCAAAGCTATCCAGCTTGTAGTTTATACCTTCAAACTTGTTTACTTCCCTGCCGCTCTTGAATCCAAAGTGGGCTATGGTTTCTGTGGAGCAGGACAAGGCCAGCGCCGACACAGAAAAGCTTTTTGAGTTGATGATCATATCATGGGTCTTGCTCTGTTTGGATATAACCACCAAGCATTTAACCGGTTCTGCGGTAATCTGCATGACAGTATTCACAATGCAGCCGTTAATCTGATTTTTATCATTGGAAGCAACAACATATAAGCCATACGAGAGCTTGAACAGCGCATTTAAGTCCATAGTTCTTCCTTTCCGGTACTTCCTAAAAAAGTTCCCAAAGAGCTTGTTTTAGTAAAATTATACCTCTATGGATTTCTGAATTCAACTGATACCAGCTTCTATGGAAATTGCTCGCTTAAGACACACTGATAACAAGTTTTATTTTTTGAAAAATGCTTATACTATTATCGTTATTTGCATTATGGGTTTGTCTGCGTGTCTTTTATGAATGGCTGCAAGCAATGGGTAAATAGAAAAAGCTTGAATAGAAAGGATTGTATATATGGACAGTAAGCGAGTTAATGAAATCATGGAATCAAAAGGGGTTATCAACGTCAACTATAACGGTATGCCAGTTTGGATCGATAATATGAAGGGCGACATGGCCGAGGTAACACTGATCGGAAAGAACCAGACGATGAGTGTTCCGATCAATAATCTCATTGAAGTCTGATGATACAGGTCTCAAGATTGTGGTAAATTAAACCTGTCATGTAGACAGAAAAATTCAGCCGACTAAAGAGGTCTGGTTCAGAGATTTGTTCGGAGCCAGACCTCATTCTTTGGTGCCTTTTGTTATGGTTAAAAAGGATTAAAGTATCAACGGCATTCTGAGACCTGTCTCTTATACACATCT
>JAOABT010000287.1 GCA_026418215.1 Clostridia bacterium
CCCTCATGACCGCCGCAGCCTTAACCGGCGGGGATATTACGCTTTCGAATGTTGTTCCAGACCATTTAAAGCCTGTTACCGCAAAGCTCCGCGAATCCGGTATGGAGGTCTTGGAAATGGGCAATGAGATTCGTGTCAAGGGAATAGCCCGTCCCTGCGCCCTGGACATCAAAACCCATCCCTTCCCTGGCTTCCCAACCGATATGCAGGCCCAGTTAGCCTCCTATTTATGTTTTGCCGAGGGTACCAGCGTGGTTGTTGAAACCATCTTTGAAAATCGTTTCATGCACGTCAATGAGTTAAAAAGAATGGGAGCGCAAATCAGACTGGATGGGCGGACAGCCATTATCGAAGGCACCGAATACCTGCAGGGAGCTCAAGTCAGGGCCACTGATCTGCGGGCAGGTGCGGCCCTCATCATTGCGGGACTTGCTGCCAAGGGAACCACGGAGGTTCTTGACAGTCATCATATTGACAGGGGCTATGAATTCATAGAGAATAAATTACAAAGATTGGGTGCCGATATCCGACGTGTGGATTAAGCCCCGCCAGGGGGTCCTGAAAAATGAGTGAGAATGGCCAATACAGCTTTTTTGCCTTTTTATCGCGCATGAGGCATATTTACCGCTGGAGTCTCATGCGCAATGTGACCAGTGAAAACATCCAGGAGCACAGTCTGCAGGTGGCCATGATCGCCCACAGCCTGGCTCTGATCAGGAATAAATTCTTTGGCGGCAGCGTCAATGCCGAACGGGTGGCCCTCCTTGCGATGTACCATGACAGCAACGAGACTCTTACCGGGGATCTTCCCACCCCCATCAAATATTTCAATCCCGACATACAAACCGCCTATAAGGAATTGGAAAGCCTTTCGAAGGAAAAGCTTCTTTCGCTTCTGCCTGAGGGACTTCAGGAGGACTATCGAGATATTCTGTTTTACGATGAAAAGAGCGAGGAGGGCCGTCTTATCAAGGCTGCTGACAGGCTATGCGCCTATATCAAATGTCTTGAGGAGCTCAAGGCCGGAAACGGCGAGTTCCAAAAAGCCCAGCAGGCCATCTATAATAAGGTGCAGGAGATTGATTTTCCGGAAGTCCGATACTTTATCGATCATTTCCTTGAGAATTTCAAGCTTACGCTCGATGAGCTGAATTAGGCATCGCCTTTCTCTAATTACCGGAGCATTGAAAATTGCCTAAAAAGCAGGTCTGGGTCTATTTTTGGCAGGGGGCCTTTGATCCGAAGTTATGCCGTTTTACGATAAACTACTGATTCTAAACTGCTTTTCAACTCTTATCTTTAACAGAATTGAATCCTACAGCTTTATCAATGGTGTTCTTGCGCGGCTAACAGGAAGCTCCATGGGGAAGGGAAACAACATGATTTTTGGAAAACAGCTGGACAACGCAGACTACATAGAAAGACCCTCGGTGTATGCCCTGATATTTAATGAAGAGGGAGAAATCGCACTTACCTATGTGAGAGAAAGAGATAAGTACTTTTTACCCGGAGGCGGTATAGAGGCCGGGGAAACCCATGAGCAGTGTGTCATACGCGAGTGCTTAGAAGAGATTGGCCAGAGGGTACGCGTTCTCAATCACTTTTGCAATACCATCGTTTATGAATGGAATGATCGATTGAAGGCTTATTATAAGGCAATCGGCGATTATTATTTTGCTGAAATCCTTGAGTCCTTTGAGGATCAAATGGAAGACAAGCACGAGATGCTTTGGGTACAAGCTCAGCGTGCAACCGAAGTTCTCGTCATGGAAAACCAGGCTTGGGCTGTCAAACAGGCTATGAAGCTCAGAAATCTGCAAATCAGCTAACTCGATAAACGGAGTAATGAGCTAATCAATCAAACAGGGGGTTATAGGGATGATAATTAAGCCATATTCCAATGGGTATCTTGGCGGTTTGACAGGCCTCATGAATCAATGGTAAAAAGAGGTTCAAGACAAGAATCACGCTTATGAATTCGGGAAGACGATTGGAGTATCGACTTAAATGGTACTATCATTTGCTCAGGAGTAACAGATATGCTAGACAAGACATTGCCATATTACAATATCATCATGAAAAGATACGGTGGAACGGCTATTCCCGCTTACGTCTTGCCCGATGGCTATTCTTTCACTTCTTTTCGTGAGGGCGATGAAAAGGATTGGGCGGAGATCATGGTCTCAGTAGGCGAATTTGATGACATCCAAGAAGCCCGGGACTACTTTGAAAAGGAGTATTTACCTTACACCAGGGAGCTTCAGAAAAGGTCTTTCTTTATTGAGAACCAGAATAGCGAAAAGGTGGGTACCTTAACGAATTGGTGGAATTATACCGACGTAAGACGTGACCCGTCGATGCATTGGGTTGGTGTAAAACCGGAGTGTCAGGGGCTTGGGCTAGGTAAAGCGTTGATCTTAGAGGGCATGAAACGCATGATCGCCATAGAAGGCGATCGGGATTATTTTCTTCACACCCAAACCTGGAGCTATAAGGCCATCAATATCTACATAAAGGCAGGATATCGCATCATAAAGGATGAAGCCTTTGCTGATTACACCAATGATTACGAAAAGGCATTGGAAGTCATTAAAGATAAACTTGCAGATCAAGCAATATTGAGGAGAAAAGTAGACTTTACTGTTACCGAGGTTTGTGATCCTCAAACAAAGTCACGCTATGCCGAAAAGGTATTAAGACGCTTGCCGGAATGGTTCGGGAACGAAAAATCCTTGTGTGAGTACGTCGAAAGGGTTGCGGAGCTACCTTTCTGGGCCGCACTTAATGGTAGCGGAGAATGTATTGGCTTTTTATCCGTCAAGATTCATTACGGGCATACCGGAGACATTTATGTTTGCGGTGTTTTGCCCGAATATCATAAAAAAGGTGTAGGGAAAAGCCTCTTTTCGGCTGCTGATGAATATTTGATCCAGCAGGGCTGCCGCTATGTTATCGTTCAAACACTAAGCGAAACAGCACATTATGAGCCTTACGATAAAACAAGAGCCTTTTACTTAAGCATCGGCTTTGAGCCTTTAATCACCCTTACAGAAATGTGGGACGAAGAAAATCCCTGTTTGATTATGATAAAAAGCCTCAACAGCAAGAGTAACTAAACTACTCATAACCTAAATGAATAACGTAAAATGCTACTGCCCGAGTGAAAGCATTTAAATAGAAATAGGTTTAGTTCCAGAATCAGTAGGGCTTATGGTGTAGTAAGTTCATTAATCAGAAGAGCCTCGCAAACAAAAGATTTGCTGGTCGCGTTATTTTTATTTATCGCCGAGACATCAACCACCCAGGAGTTCGTCTTATGTACGACGTTAATCGAGGCCGGGGCAGGGCTTTTCCCGAAAAGAGGCAACACGCTTCGGAGCAAGACTTCGTGTGGTGAGGCACTTGACCAAGTCTGGCAATGACCCGTGAGACAGGACATCCGCATAGCTCTCATTTAATTATTACGGAATAGAAAAGGGTGAGGTGCTTTGTTGCCGACTGGAGGGAAATCCCTGTACCGGCCGACAACCGGGACTGGATAAACGCTGCAGCGTTTGTACCACAGCCGCTAGCAGAGTTACTACAAAGTAAAAGGCCTCTTCTTGATTTGCGCTGAATACGATAAAATCTGCTACTAAAAAAATACTTCGTAGGGTAACCCTTGATAAGGCAAACAAAATAGGCGGATGGTCTCAAATTTTTAACCTATCCGCCTAACCTGCTCCCCGGGTATTGACGAAAGGAACAGGATTTAGGGTGGTAAATCATTGAATTCAACTCCTAAAACACAGGCACGATTGACAGCTTGGGCGGAACCATCCCCTTTGCTTGAAAGTTTCATAAACCATCTTAAAAAGAACCTGGTATCACGCTCCTTTTTTATGGTTTTGATTTCAGCTACTCCTTCATACCCTCCGTTATCTTTACCATAAGTTATGTGACTGACGCGTTGTCTCATTCCATAAACTTATGCTTTGGCTTATCCTTTTAAATTTCAGGAAGATATTTTATTATGTATAAAAATACAGCTTATGGTATAATGTGATTACTTCAAAATGAAGCACCAACAATCATAGAAAAACACAGCAGAAACGGAGGAAATTCTATGAAGGCCGTCATAACAGTCCTAGGCTGTGACCGAGTGGGCATTATCGCTTCCATCACAGGCATTCTGGCCAAAACCAATGTCAACATCCTCGATATTTCACAAACCATCATGCAGAACATTTTTACCATGATCATGCTAGTTGATCTTTCCAAGATGAATGGTGAATATTATCAGTTGAGCGAGCTTCTCAAAACCGCCGGTGAAGAGCTGGGCGTTGAAATCAGGCTGCAGAGGGAAGAAATCTTCACCAGCATGCACAGAATATAGAGGGAGTAGCTATGTTTAACGGAAATGAAATCCTGGAAACCATCAACATGATCACTCAGGAGAACCTGGATATCCGTACCATTACCATGGGCATCTCTCTGAGAGATTGTACTTCGGACAGCTCAAAAGTCGCAAGACAAAGAATATATGATAAGATCAGCCGTTATGCCCAAAACCTTGTCAAAACCGGTGAGGACATCGAGCGTGATTTCGGAATCCCCATCATTAACAAGCGTATATCGGTAACGCCAATTGCTTTGGTTGCTGAAGGCAGCGATGAAACAAACTATGCCACCTTTGCTCACGCCTTGGATGATGCGGCAAAGAATGTAGGCGTCAACTTCATCGGCGGCTTCTCGGCCCTTGTTCACAAGGGCTACACCAAGGGGGACAGACTGTTGATCCAAGCCATTCCTGAGGCGTTATCCACCACCGACCGCGTATGCTCCTCGGTCAACCTTGCCACCTCAAAGGCCGGCATCAATATGGATGCGGTTAAGGAATTGGGGGAGATTATCAAGGAGTGCGCCGAAAGAACCAAGGACAGGGGAGCGGTGGCCTGCTCCAAGCTGGTTGTGTTCTCCAATGTTCCCGAGGACAACCCGTTCATGGCCGGTGCCTTCCACGGTATTGGAGAGCCCGAGTGTGTTATTAACGTAGGCGTAAGCGGTCCGGGTGTTGTTGCCAATGCCCTGAAATCCTTAAATGGCGCAGACTTCGGAACCGTCGCCGAAACCATAAAGAAAACCGCCTTCAAAATCACCCGAATGGGTCAGCTGGTGGCTCAGGAAGCTTCTGCAAGACTTAACGTGCCCTTCGGCATCGTGGACCTTTCGCTTGCTCCTACTCCTGCGGTCGGCGACAGCGTGGCCAGAATTCTTGAGGCCATGGGCCTTGAGCGATGCGGTGCTCACGGTACAACAGCCGCATTGGCTCTATTAAATGATGCAGTTAAAAAGGGCGGCGTTATGGCAAGCTCCTATGTCGGAGGCTTAAGCGGTGCCTTCATTCCGGTTAGTGAGGATGCGGGTATGATTGAGGCCGCTATGTGCGGAGCACTCTCCATTGAAAAGCTTGAAGCCATGACCTGCGTCTGCTCGGTGGGCCTCGATATGATCGCTGTTCCCGGCAATACGCCGGCTTCAACCCTTTCGGCCATCATCGCCGATGAAGCGGCCATTGGAGTAGTCAACAACAAAACGACCGCCGTCCGTATCATTCCTGTTCCCGGCATGGTAGAGGGTGATGTTGTGGAATACGGCGGCCTCTTTGGAAGTGCTCCAATTATGAAGGTCAATCCCTTCTCATCCGAAGCCTTTATTAAAAGAGGCGGAAGAATTCCTGCACCTTTGCAGAGCCTCAGGAATTAATTAAGAGAAGGACCAATTTAGTGTTTTAAGCTTACTTCGAGTGGTAGATAATACGTGTATTGGTTTTTTCGAGGGGAGGACAGACAATGACTTTTGAGCTTAAAGAGTCAAAGGGCATTATCATCGTAAGTGTGGAAGGGCAAGTGAGAATATCCACCCAAAACGAATTCAAGGATTATTTGGATAAGCTTTTTGAGAATCATGGGAGTAAAATCGTTGTTCTGGACATGGAAAATGTCAGCTACATGAACAGCGCGGGTATAGGAATTATTGTGGATACCTTCAAAAACTTCAGGGATGCCGGCGGCCGCTTGGTATTGTCAGGTCTTGCTCCCGATATCACAAAGCTCTTTGAGGTGACGAAGCTCAACCGCTTCATAGAAATTTATACTTATGTAGATGACGCTGTATCAAAGCTTGTGTTATAATAGGTTTGGATTAATGGGAAACAATTAATTCAAAGGCAAGGGTGCCCCAAAAGGCACCCTCTTTGTATGCCTTCAGATTGTTATCAAAATATCAAGGGTGGTTTAATATGGTGACACAATTTGCTGTTGGCGATATCGTCGAGCTGAAGAAGGAGCACCCCTGCGGGAGCAAGCTCTGGAAGATTCAAAGGACGGGGGCAGATTTTCGTATCGAATGCCAGGGCTGCAAGCATTCCCTCATGATTCCGCGTGTCAAATTCGAAAAGAGCGTGAAGAAAATTGTCAGTTCGGCTGCGTCTTAAGGAAAAAGCCTGATGCTAAGCTTTACTGGAAGTGTTCTTTTTAATATAAAAATATAAGTAAACGATGCAAATTTTATGCAATTATTGACCATTGAAAATGACCCCTGCGTGGTATTATAATTGATTTTGTGGCTTTGTGCGAGCCCTGGTGTCTACAGTATAGTGTATACATAGAAAGCATTATTAGAGGTGGCATTGTGGATTGTGTTTTGTTTTTAGTACTATTCCCCCTACTAGCAGCAACCTTGTTGCTATTTGTCAAAAATGACGTCCTCAGAGGGATAATTGTCAGACTGTCAGCTCTGGTTATCGGGGCTGCTGCCATTTATACCTCCATCCTGTATTTTAAGGACGGCTTGAAGCTTTCGTTCCATAACGAGCTTATCAACTATGGAATGATGGCGATTGAAGTGGCGCTGGCCATTGTGGTCATAGCCATGAGCATCAAGCATAAAAAGTACCTGGCGGTGCTTTTGGTGCTTGTTCAGACGCCCCTTGTCCTGTGGTTTGAGTTTGCTCATGGGCACGGAATCGAAGTTGAGAACGATGTCATCATCGACAAGTTCTCACTCATCATGATTTTGATTACCGGTATCATCGGCAGCTTGATTTGTGTTTACGCCCTGCAGTACATGAAGGATTTCCATCATCATCACCATGAGGTGAAGGACAGAAGACCTTTCTTCTTCTTCCTGCTGTTTGTCTTCCTTTCTGCGATGTTTGGTATTCTTCTGTCCAACAACCTTATCTGGATGTACTTCTTCTGGGAAATCACAACCCTGTGCTCTTTCCTGTTGATTGGCTACACCAAGGCGGACATCGCCATCAAAAACTCCTTTAAGGCTATCATCATGAACCTTCTTGGCGGTTTTGGCTTTGCGCTTGCCATTGTCATCATAGGGCTCAACCATCAAACCCTTGAGCTCAGCAAATTTATCGGCCTCGGCATTGGTAAGGCCGGCGTTGATTTGTTGATTCCTGCGGTGCTTCTAGCTATTGCAGGCCTCACCAAGTCAGCCCAGATGCCTTTCTCCGGCTGGCTCTTAGGCGCCATGGTAGCGCCCACCCCAACCTCGGCACTTCTGCACTCCTCAACCATGGTTAAGGCCGGTGTGTTCCTCCTGATCAGGCTTGCCCCGATCCTCGGCTTTAATGTAGCCGGTATCATGGTGATGATGGTAGGCGGCATCACCTTCCTGATTGCCTCGCTGATTGCCATTACACAGTCGGACGGAAAGAAGGTTCTGGCTTACTCAACGGTTGCCAACCTTGGTCTGATTGTTGCCTGTGCGGGCATCGGCTCCTATGAATCCATCTGGGCCGGCATCCTG
>JAOABT010000306.1 GCA_026418215.1 Clostridia bacterium
ATGTGTATAAGAGACAGCTTGTTAACCGTGAAATACCCGTTATTGCAGATACTTACGTTGAACGTGACTTTGGAACCGGCGTTGTAAAAATTACTCCTGCCCACGACCCCAATGACTTTGAAATTGGCCTCCGTCACAAGCTTGAAATGATCAACGTCATGAACGAGGATGCCACCATTAATCAAAAGGGCGGAAAATATGCGGGTCTTGACCGTTATGAAGCGAGAAAGCAAATCGTCAAGGATTTGGAAGCTCTTGGCCTTCTCGTGCAGATCAAGCCCCACAAGCATAACGTCGGCGCTTGCTACCGTTGCGACACCGTCATTGAGCCCAGAGTTTCCTGGCAGTGGTTCGTCAAGATGAAGCCCTTGGCAGAACCGGCAATTGATGCTGTTCGCAATGGCACCATCAAATTCGTACCCGAGCGTTTCTCCAAGATCTATTTCAATTGGATGGAAAATATCCAGGATTGGTGTATCTCCCGTCAGCTGTGGTGGGGCCACCGTATCCCGGCTTACTACTGCAAGGACTGCGGTGAAATGATAGTATCTCGAACTGCACCTCACCAGTGTTCCAAGTGCCATTCGACCAACATCAAGCAGGATGAGGATGTATTGGACACCTGGTTCTCATCAGCATTATGGCCGTTTTCTACCCTGGGTTGGCCCGAAAAGACTGCCGACCTCAATTATTTCTATCCTACCAGCGTCCTGGTTACCGGCTACGATATCATATTCTTCTGGGTTGCCAGAATGATTTTTTCAGGCATTGAGCAAATGAGTAAGGAACCGTTCAAGACAGTTCTGATCCATGGACTGGTCCGTGACGCGCAGGGAAGAAAAATGTCCAAGTCCCTCGGCAATGGTATTGATCCTCTGGAGGTCATCGACAAGTACGGAACGGATGCCCTGCGCTATGCCTTAACCATTGGTACCTCCCCAGGAAACGATATGCGTTTCTCGGAAGAAAAGCTGGAGGCTAGCCGCAACTTCGCCAATAAGATTTGGAATGCCTTCCGCTTTGTCATGATGAACTTTGATGAGGATATTGACTTCTCCAAGGTTGATGAAAAGCTCTATACCGTAGCAGACAAATGGATTCTTAATCGTATGAATACCGTGGCGCGTGAGGTAACTGAAAACCTTGAGAAATATGAGCTAGGTATTGGCTTGCAGAAGATTTACGAATTCATTTGGGAAGAATTCTGTGACTGGTACATCGAGCTTGTTAAGCCAAGACTCTACGATCGCGAGGCTAAGGGAAGGCTTGAAGCCCTTTACGTTCTGAATAGGGTACTGACCGATGCTATGAAGCTGCTGCACCCTTTCATGCCTTATATCACTGAAGAGATATACAGCCATCTCATCACGCAGGATGAAAGCATCATGATTTCGAAATGGCCCTCATACTCGTCGGAGGCCCTTTATGGTGCTGAGGAAAAGCAGATGGGCTTTATTATGGAGGCTGTTCGGGGCATCCGTAATATCCGCGCCGAGATGAATGTTCCTGTCAGCCGTAAAGCAAAGGCTATCTTTGTTATTAAGGATGAAACCATTCGTCAGGTTGTCGAATCCGAGCAGGCGACCTTCGGAAGGCTTGCCTCTGTATCAGAGCAGTCTATTCAGGATGATAAGACAGGAATCGCGCATGACGCGGTGGCTATTGTAGTGAATGGCGCAGAAATCTACCTTCCGCTGGAAGACCTCATTGATATGGAAAAGGAAATTGAGCGTCTGGAGAAGGAAAAGGCTAACCTTGAGGGTGAGCTCGACCGCGTCAATAAGAAGCTTGGCAACGAGAGCTTTGTGGCAAAAGCACCGGCATCAGTCATTGAAGGTGAAAAAGAGAAGCTCAAGAAATATGCTGAGATGTATGACAAGGTTATGGAGCGCCTCAATACCATTAAGAACAGGTAATGAAGCGCTAACAATTGATATGGGCTCCCAGAGGATAGAAGGAATACAGACTTGATGAAGCGATCCATTGTGGTGTCTTCTCTGTATCCGAAGGAAATGGAGAGTTTTACCTGAAGGTAAAAAGTGGACGATGTCGGGTGGGATTTATGGAGCGTCGCCTTTTAGGTTGTAGCGGATTCCTGCGCGGTCTCGATAGGAAGGAGCCTCTCATAACCCAGGGCTGATACCCAATTTGAGGTGTCAGCTCTTTCTTTACTCTAATGCGCATGTGTTAGCTATGAAGGCCTACCAAAACGAGCCTATAAAAGCATGAGTACATAGACGGCCTTAAAGCATGCAAAACTTTACAGCACCACCTGTATTATATTTCGATAAAAAGTGATATCCTATAAATTGCTTTGATTTGATAAAACGGGGGTGATTTATATCTTCCAGACCAAAAGGGCACATATCCTTATAGCTTTCTTTTCAACGGTCTTTACTGTGCTTTTGAGTATGATGATCTTTCAGAATCTCTCTGCAAGCTCACATGTGGAAGAGACGCCTCTTTCCATCACTCCAACACCAAGTCAGCTTGAAAGCGGTATAGTGCCCAACGATCATCTTGGTTCCGAACAGAACTCACTCCTTACTAAAAATCAACGTTATATTGAGCCCCTTGTTGATCCCGAAAGCACGAACATCTTAATTCTAGGCTCCGATCCATCCGGCTTTAATTTTGATACCCTCATGGTCATGAGCATCGATAAAAAATCAAAGTCGGTAAAGCTCATAAGCTTCCCTCGGGATATCTATATTGATTATAGCCCAGAAGTCATTTCAGCTCTTAAAAAGACTAAGCCGGCCTATTTAAAGGAGAAGGGCATTTATCGTATTAATGCTGCAGCCACCATAGGAAACGCTATTAAATATAAAAAGGATATAGGACGATTCAATAAGCCTTATATTGACTTTATAGCCGATCTGATACAAGAGGTTTTTGCTATACGAGCCTCTGACTATGCGTATGTAAAGGTAGGAGGCTTCCGCAAAATTGTTGACTCTTTTGGAGGGGTGGATGTCTATGTTCCAGTTCTTATGAACTATAAAGATCCGGCACAGGACTTCTCGGTTTATATTGAACCAGGCAATCAACATCTCAACGGCCGCGAGGCTGAGGGGTATGTGAGGTTCAGGCAAGGCTACGATGAGAATGGGGTATTCCATAATTATGGCGACCTGTTCAGAAAGGAAAATCAGAACCGGTTTATGCAGGCCTTCATCACCCAGCATGTCACGCTCAACAATCTTGGAAAGCTATCCACCGTTGCAGACATTATAAACAACAATGTGGTGACCAGCGTGAAGGGCTGGGATAGGATCGTCGATTACGGCGCTCTTGCCGAAGAGGCTCTCAATAATGATTATGCAATCAGTGATGTTCAACTGCAGGCCACCGAAAAGACCATTAAAGGATCCTCTTATGTCATGATCAAAACGAAGAAATAGTCATAGAACAATTGTCGTATGACCTAACACTTCTACGATGGCGGGAGAAGGCCCAAAGCATTCCTTGTCATTTTGTATTTGAAGGGGTATCCACACGTGGGTTTTAGTTATAATCAGCAGTGAGCCTATAAGTGCTTGTTTCTATAAGTAATATAATTAATAGCTAAGAAAAGTAATGGCCTATTCAGCGGGCTGCTCCCCATGAATAAGGTTTTCGCTCTCTTCATGATAACCACGTAATCAGACAGTCATATATTCATATTCAGCAGCATATATTCAGCACTATGAAAAAAATTCGGATAGGGTGTTGACAACAGAGCACGGCCTGATGTAATATAATAAAGCCGCAGTTACGGAAGCGGAAAAGCGCTTGGACAAACGAAAAGAATGAAAAAGCGCGGGACAGCTAAATGCGATGGTGTTAACATAAAAAAACCGTCGTTACGGCGGCCAAATAGCACTAAAACGACTCGAAAAAAGTTGAAAAAGTGCTTGACAGACAAACGAGACGGTGGTAAGATAATAAAGCTGTCGCGACTGACGAGCTAAAATGCTTGAAAGCGAGGCAGGAAGCCAGTAAAACTGAAAAAATCATAACCATGATTGATTCAGTCTAGGCGATGGACATTGAAAATTGAACAGTGTACGAAACATCATGTGTAGTCTTCAAATTCACTTAGTGATTAGAAGACAAGTGATGAGGAACTCGTT
>JAOABT010000342.1 GCA_026418215.1 Clostridia bacterium
CATCATCGGCCTCTTCCTTTCTGGCTTTTTCTATAAGCTGGCTCAGACGATCATAATCGCTGTTTTTGAGCTTGGAGGCGTCTGATTCCAAAAGGGCCGAAACAGCCTGCTCTACGGAGTTATTGAAGAAGGTTTTTAAAAGATCGGAAACAGCCTGCTTCATGGCATTCTTTTTGGAAACTGCAGGCGAGTAGATATATTTCTGTCCGTCGCATTTATGCTTCAAAAAGCCCTTTTCCTCAAGGATACGCATAAGGGCGCGCACAGTGGAATAGCTGGGATCGTCAGCAAGCTCTTCCTGAACCTCGGCAGCAGAAACCGAACCGTGTCTGTAGACAATATCCATAATCTGCCGTTCCCTTCGGCTTAAGCCTTCCAAAAGCCTATCATCCATAGAAAGAGCTCCCCTTTGAAAACTTCCACTTTCATCCTATGCTAAAATTTTAGCACCCAAGCAGTAGCAAGTCAATGGATTGCTGCTAATTTTTTAGCAGCAGATGCAAATAGATTAGCTGTTTGCTCCTGAGTTCAAGGTCATTTGTATCTTCCGTTTTCTAATGGTTTATACAGAAGGGCAAAGCCGTCCTACTCCCAAATTGGGGCATTATATTTAAAAAAATAACGCCTTTGTAAAAAACACCGAGGCTGCTTCAATTGTTTTAGAGGAAAATGTCTGATACAATTTCATCAGTAACATGAGGCTAAATACGCTTTGAACTATACCTATACGAATGCTATGCTTTTTTCTGCGAGGGACCTTAATGAAGCAAATATTGTCTCAAACTGAGCTTTTAAATATATTATCTGACGAAGGTGAAGCAACAGTAGGCGGGTCGCAAAACTGGTACCCCATTAAATGGCAGCGAATATCAGGCTGCGGTCCTACGGCTGCTTCCAACCTCATGTGGTACATGATACGCTCACAGCCGGAGCTGCAAAGCCTAAGCCATTCGGAACAAAACGATCGCAACAGTTTTGTTGCTTTGATGAGCGAAATCTTTACTTTCATCACACCTGGCATGGGTGGTGTCAACACATCAACCATTTTTACAGAAGGTGCGCTTAAGTATGCCGCAGCTCATGGCGTGGCCCTAAAACCCCATGTGATGGAAATACGCAAGCGGCCCTTTAAGCGCCCGTCGTCGGATGAGGTCAGTGCTTTTATCCATTCAGCCTTACAAGCCAACAAGCCTGTGGCCTTTCTGAACCTGTCCAACGGCAAGCTGACAAATCTTGAAAGCTGGCATTGGGTGACCATTATAGCCCTTGAAACAGTAGAGAATACCGGCGCCATGACAGCCCTCATCACTGACCAAGGTCTTACCTTCGAGATTGACCTTACGAAATGGCTTAAGACCAGCATTTTGGGTGGTGCATTGGTTTGGTTTGAACTGGAGCCTAAAGAAGGCCCTTCTGCTGTGGCAGAAGAGCCGTGTGATAAAGGTTGAACTGAAACTGCCAACTGCCTTTAAGTTTCTTAGTGCATGAAAGTATTGTTTTTGGGCCGGAGGGCGTATTAACCTATTTTTGTCTTCTCATCATAGGGTGATCTTCATTGAGCTGCAGAAGATCCCACTGGTTTCCGTACAGATCTTTAAAGACGGCTACCATGCCATAGGGCTGTTCTTTAGGTTCTCGGACAAACTCAATGCCCTTAGAAACCATATCGTGATAGTCTCTCCAAAAATCATCCGTATTTAAAAACAGAAAGACGCGGCCTCCGGTTTGATTGCCTATGTAGGGCTCTTGTTCGGCCTTTGATGCCTTTGCAAGCAAGAGCGTTGTGCCGATTGATCCGGGCGGAGCTACCACCACCCATCGTTTGTCCTGCTCCGGTTGATAGGTGTCTTCAACCAAGGTAAAGTGTAGCTTCTTGATGTAAAAATCCAGGGCTTCATCGTAATCCTTTACGAGCAAAGCAATATGTACAATTGACTGAATCATTTCATAACCTCCATGAGAATCGAATTGTTAGTTCTCCTTTAAATACAGCATCAAATCCTCCAGAACCCGCTTGATGGGCAAAGGGATGTTATTTGGCAGATTTTCAAGTGAAAAGAATTGAGCGTCCTTGCCTTCAAGAGCATTCACCTGAATCACACCTTCATAATCCCTGCAAAGATAGGATATGGAGATGTTGTAAACCTCGTCGCCGTTGGGATAGGTAAAGTGATAGTCTTCTCCCGAATAAACGTTGAAAAGCTTCAAATTCCGAACGGTGAGATTTAGCTCTTCATAGGCCTCTCTTATAGCAGTCTGTTCTACGGTTTCACCTATTTCACAAAAGCCTCCGGGAAGTCCCCACATGTCAATGTCGGTTCGTAAATGAAGCAAAACCCTGTTATCTCCATCAAGGATCATCACGTTTGAGCCTGTCAATATCAGCGGCCTGCAGCCTAGCGCCTGCCTTAGCATCTTCCAATATTCATCCATTAATAAATCCTTTCTTCCTCAAGCATTTATTTAATAAACAAATCTCAATGGCTTTTAGGATATAGCAAAGATAGTTGTAAAAAGGCTTCACCCTTGTTTGCAAACTGCAAGCGCCAAGAAAATGAAGCCTTACTAAAATTGAGCTACCGCTTCTCTTTGTGATTTAAAGATAACATAATCAATCTGCAAATCAAATCATCTTCTGATCAAGCTCCGCTTTTATTAATACCTTTCAGGCTTTATTGAAGCACTGCATACTTTATTGCTTTGCCTTCGAAAGCGCATCTGCAACCGCACTCATAATGCCATTACTCGAGAATGTCGCTCCGCTTACCGCATCAACCGAGGTGTCCTGAGCAGAAATAATCTCAGAGGTTACATAAGGGAAAGCCCGATCATAGAATCTTCCGTCATCACCTGTTGAAATCGTATTAATATCTGTAATCTGTCCATTTGAAATGGTTACGCTGACTGTTGTCGTTCTATGGTGATAGCCTATTCCGCTTCCCTCGTAGGTTCCATCCTTATAGCCTGATGCATTTACTGTAGGAGCTGGTGTCGGCTGCGGAGTCGTACTCGGGGTGGCCTGTGGCGTAGGCTTAGGGGTAGCCTGAGATGAGGACTGCAAAGCGGACTGCTGTGTCTGCTGACTGGCAACCGGCTGCTGCGAAGGCTGTTGTTGGCTCTTGTCTGCTGTTTGTGAAGAAGGCGAAGGCATACTTGCTTCTTGTGATGGCGTCGATGTGGGTTGCTGTGCGGAAGCCTCGTTCTGCCCCTCAGCCTGACTGCCTGAAGAATCAGGAATAGCGTTGTCTAAAATCTGCTGGGCCGATTGCTGTATGCCGCTTGCCTGCGACGTTGAGCCATTTGTGGCAGCATTATTGATGCTCTGAATTACAGCTGTTTTACTCTCGGTAGAAGCGGCATAAGTCGTAATGCCAATATTCCCAACATAGTAAAGTCCGATAATATATGCGGCAGCAACAGTTGCCGCCAGAGGAGCAGCATCCTTTGAAGCAACCGTACAGCTCACATTCTTTCTGGGGCAAGGCGGAACGCATTGCATGCAGCCAATACAGTCGCCGGAGCTTACAACATCCTCTTTATAAAGCGGGACTCCCATAGCGCAATGGCTTGTACAAATCCTGCATTTCCCGCAGGCTGAGGATGGTTTCTTGATCCGAATAATTTTGAATCTTGATACAAGGGTGAACATAGCTCCCAAAGGACAAAAACATCTGCAGAAAAACCGTTCAATGAACATGGAGCCCATCATCATAAGCATAAAAATGACAGAGCCTGCCAAGAAGCTTGAAAAAGCATAGGCAAAATCAGGCGGGAAGCTATCCAGCATGCCGAAAACATCCCACGGACTCCATGTCGCAAAAAGCTTGATACCGAATATCCATGTGATAATAAGACCCGGTAGCAGGATAAATTTAATCTTTTTTAAAACCTTGTCAGTCTTTTCACTCAATTTGAAATTGAGCTTGAAAACCTTGCTGCCAAGTACATAAAAGACATCCTCCAGCGTTCCAAAGGCACACAAATAGCCGCAGAAAAAGCGCCCCAGCATGAACGCTGCAAAGAGCAGGAGGACGGTTGGAAAAAGCTGAGGAATCAGAAGGGACAAATCGTATTTGCCCCTTACAATGGCTTGCATTATTGCTTTGAAGCCGTTAAAGGCATCTATAAACAGCCCGGGCAGCAGTAAAAAGGAAACACCTTGAATCGTTCTTCTTAGGATTTGCATTTTAGAAATTCGTTTTTTCATAAGCTAAGCTCCTTTCAATGACAGTATAGAGCTTAAACCTTAAACGAACCTAAAAAAACCCTATTAACAAATTATACGCAAAGCAGTGTTTAAAAATGGCCTGCCTTACTTTTTGCAACTTACAAACATGGGAACACTGTCAATTCCGGTTCATAAAGTCCGTAATGGCCTGCACAACTGCTCTCTGCTGCTCTTCCCTTGAAATGGTGGCCGTTTTATCGCCCTTCTGGAAGCCATACCAGCCCATTTGAGAATGGTTTCCCCCTTCAATGGGAAGAAAAATCGCATCCTTCGGAAGAAATGCTTTCGAAAGGTCAATTTTTGACTGGCCTACGAAGCCATCGTTAGTCCCGTATATAGACAAAACAGGCAGCGCGGCATGAGATAAATCCTTGCTTTTTTGCGGATAGGCTGCCAGAAGCACCAAGCCTTTAAGGCTGTTGGGGTTACTAAAGGCAAACTGAGCAGCCATGACTCCTCCAAGAGAATGTCCGCCAATGAACCACTCCTTGATTTCGGGATATTGCTTCATGACTTCCCTTGCCTTGTCGGGTGCAAAGACGGCAAGGTGAAAGGGCATGGGTACAATTACGGCTTTAAAGCCTTGCTCAGCTATTTTCTCAGCCATGGGCGCATAGGCCTCGGGAGCAACCTTGCCGCCGGGATAAAAGATAAAGCCTTTGACCGGAGCAACGGCAATGGGGTTGTATTCAAGCCATGGAGAGGCTTTGAAGCTCACCTGCTTCGTACCCGCCAAGGCCGTCACAGCCTCATTCATGGGCTTATAATAATCTGAAACATATATCGCCATTCCAATAATAATGATGAGTGGTATGGCCACAACGGCTAATCTCCACTTTTTCTTGAAAAATTTCATGCTGACCTTCCTTGCTTTATCGCCATATTGGCATCACATACCTAAGTGGTTGATGGCAGAAGACAAAAATTATCAGTTATTGCCCTTCAATACCTTTTCAACCAGTGGCTCGATCCTCTGGCGAATTAGGCCCCAATCCTCTAAAATATCAGGGAAAACCTCATCGGGGTTATTTTTGATACAGTCATCGTTTTTGAGGCCAAAGGGCGCACCTGACGGATACTCGTCGTTCAGGCCGACAACCTTTAATCCAAAGGATCTCAAGGTATTTGCAACCGGTGCAATGAGGGCATTATGGTAATGCTTCAGGCTCTCGGGCGATTCGGTCATACCGCCATGTCCGATAACAGCCGCCTTTTTCCCCTGAACGGGTGCCTGGAAGCTCGGGTCCTTTATCCAGCCTGCGTAAAAAATTTCGTTCAGCTTTTCCATGAGTGTCATGAGCTTTGAGGGCAGCGGCGAATAGTGCGGAACAACCCAAAAGCTCACATCAGCCTCTGAGAGGCTTGCATATATCCGGTTAAAGGCCGGGTCAAACGGGCATTTCCCTCCGTCTGCGCACTTCCCGCAGAGCCTGCAGTATTTAAGATCTGCAGCCATCAGCGGAATGATTTCTACATCCAAAGGCGTGTCTTTATGCACCATAGACCGGGTCAGACTTTCAACTAAGCCGCATACTTTTGTCGAGGTGCTTTCCTCTTTCCGCTGGACAGTCTGTGATGCTGAAATGCAAACAATCTTCATGGTAACCCCCAATAACAATTCATTTTATTTTTATGAGCATTAGTCATTATTTTAGCATATTTTTCAGCGGTGTTGAATCAAGAGTAGGAGGGGGTGACTAACCCCCAACCTCTCACACCACCACCGTACGTACCGTTCGGTATACGGCGGTTCAGCAAGTTTCAAATGGAACTGGTCAAATAAATAGCCAGTTCTTTTCTTTTAGCGTATGACCGTTGCTCCACCCTTCCGTTGTTATCTCAGGATTCCATCCCTACTTCATTACGGATAGTCCATTATTTAAATGGTTGTCTGTGTTCATTACAAAGTCAGCACTTCCCAAACTCATTTTCGTCTTGCCGTCAAGTCCTTCCCTCGCCTATCCTTTCGGTAGGTTCAATCAGTACTATGACTTGAACTGACTTCTGAGTGTTCAATCGTATAT
>JAOABT010000347.1 GCA_026418215.1 Clostridia bacterium
TAATTGGATTTATCAGCTCAACTATTCAAACCGGTTTTTTGCAAGTTGAAGATGCGCTTAAACCAGATTTTAACAAACTCGACCCTATCAAAAATTTTGCCCGCATATTTTCACTTCGAAGCCTGGTCGAAGGCCTCAAGGCCATTTTCAAACTGCTTATTGTTGGAACGGTGATGTACTTACTTCTTCGCTCAGAAATGCAAAGGGTCCCCTACCTTGTGACATACAGCCTGTCTGAAATTTTCCATTACACTGGAACCATTATTGTGAAGCTTTTCTTAGGTATTGGGGTTCTCATGCTGGTTATGGCCGGTGCGGACTATTTTTTTCAGTGGTGGAAACTTGAGCGGGAAATGATGATGACACGTCAGGAAATTAAGGACGAAACCAAGCAGCGAGAAGGGGACCCGCTCATCAAGAGCCGCATTCGACGGATACAGAGAGAGGTCGCCAATCGCAGGATGATGGAGGCTGTGCCCAAGGCTGATGTGATCATAACAAACCCTACACACATTGCTGTGGCACTTCGCTACGGTGAAGATGTTCCAGCTCCACAGCTGATAGCTAAGGGGGCCGATCTGGTTGCGGAAAAAATAAAATCTATTGCGAGAGAGCACAACATCCCGATTGTTGAAAATAAACCACTGGCCCGAACCATCTATAAAACAATGAAGATAGGCCAAATTATACCTCGTGAGCTCTTTGTCGCGGTCGCTGAGGTGCTTGCTTACGTGTACAAACTTCGTAAGAAGGTGAGGGTTTAATGGATGAACTTTTTCGAATTTTGAAGAGATTTGAAAAGTTCACAAAGAACACGGATCTTTTTGTCGCTGTAGGAATCATGTTGATTCTTTCAGTGATGATGATTCCTCTACCGCCTTTTATATTGGATTTGGCATTGAGCGCATCCCTTGCGTTCTCCGTTTTGATACTCCTTGTCTCTATCTATATTAAGAGAAGCTTGGATTTTACCTCCTTTCCTTCCCTTTTGTTGATCAGTACTCTTTTCCGTCTATCTTTGAATGTGGCAACCACAAGACAGATCCTATCTCATGGGCATACCGGGGCTGATGCAGCCGGGGAGGTTGTCGCGGCATTTGGAAGCTTCGTTATTGGCGGCAACTATGTCATCGGTGGAATTGTCTTTGCGATTCTTGTGGTCATTAACTTCATTGTTATTACGAAGGGCTCCGGTCGGGTTGCTGAGGTGGCCGCTCGATTCACATTAGATGCTATGCCGGGTAAGCAAATGGCAATTGATGCCGACCTGAATGCCGGGCTCATCAATGAACAAGAGGCCCGACGACGTCGAAAGGAAATAGAGCAGGAGGCAGACTTTTACGGAGCAATGGATGGTGCCTCGAAGTTTGTGCGTGGAGATGCGATCGCTGGGATTGTGATAACGGTCATTAACCTGGTTGGAGGCCTTTTAATAGGTGTTCTGCAAAAAGGTCTCAGCCTGTCTACAGCGGCACAGTACTACACAATGTTGACCATTGGCGACGGTCTACTTGCGCAAATACCGGCTCTGATTATTTCGACTGCTGCGGGTACTATCGTCACTCGGACCTCTGCAAATGACTCCGACATGGGCGCCGAAGTTTCTAGTCAGTTGTTCTCGAATGTGCGGGCCGTATATACGGCGGCAGGTGTTGTTGGTGTTTTGGCTCTTGTTCCGGGCTTGCCAAAAATTCCCTTCATCATGATTGCGGCCTTCCTGGCAGGTATTGGTTGGGTGATCTCTCGCTATCAATACGAAGCTCAGGTTGAGGAGAAAAAGAAACAGGAACTCGCTTTGGCTGGCCCAAAGAAGGAGAATGTAGAATCCCTACTGCCGCTTGATACGATCGAGCTGGAGGTCGGCTACGGACTTATCAATGTCGTTGAGAGCGAGCAATCCGGCGATCTACTTGAAAGAATTGTGAGTATAAGGAAACAGTTTGCCCTTGACCTGGGAATTATTGTTCCCTCGATCCATATTCGCGATAATCTTCAGTTATCCGCAGGTGAGTATCGTATTCTGATCAAGGGTAACAAGGTTGGTGGGGGCACGCTTCGACCTGAATACCTCCTTGCGATGGATCCTGGCAATGTTGTCAGGCCTGTTGAGGGCATCCCCACTAAGGAGCCCGCCTTCGGTCTTGATGCCCTTTGGATCTCTCCCCAGAGAAAAGAAGAGGCTGAGCTTGCTGGATACACTGTCGTTGATCTGCCTACGGTCATGGCCACCCATATTACTGAAATTATTCGCACGCACGCCCATGAACTGCTGGGACGTCAGGAGGCCGTGCAGCTTATCGACAATCTCAAGAAAACTC
>JAOABT010000351.1 GCA_026418215.1 Clostridia bacterium
GCTTAAAATTTCATAGCCGGAACCATCGGGCAGCATCACATCTAAAAGCACCATCTCAATGCTGCCGTCAAACAGCATCAAGGCTTCTTTCTTGGAAGCCGCCTTTACCACTGAATACCCCTCGCTTTTCAGGGCATATTCCACGGCAAGGGCCAGGTTAAAATCATCTTCAACCAACAATACCCGCATGAGCCTGCACTCCTTATTCTCTGGAACATTAATAGCAAGTTCGTCTATTTAAACATCTGGTCAACTTTCTCAGCCATAAGACTTCTCTTTTGTAGGGTTTTATCAAAGAGCTCGTCTAATACGTGCGGAAGCTTCTCCTCGAACACTTTGACACCCTCCTCGGTGATGCCGCCCTTGGTGGCGACGCGTTTTACCACACTTTGTGGTGTGAAATGCCGGTCAGCCATGAGTCTGCCGGTACCATAAAGTGTTTGAACCACTAAGCCGGAAACAGCTTCATAAGTCAGGCTGGGATCGTGCCTCATAGCGGAAAGAATAAATTCTTCGATGAAGGACGCAAAAAATCCCGGACCGCAGCTCGTAAGCTCCGTGTACAGAGGCAGCATGGCTTCGTTTGTTTCGCAAACCGTCCCGATGGACATTAAAAGCTGTTTTAAATAGGCCTTATTCTCATCCGTCACTCTGGTACCGTGGCAAAGCAGGGATACCCCTTCTAAAACCTCGGAGACAACAGTGGGAATGACCTTGGATATTTTTGCCTTAAGCCTGCCTTCTAACGTGTTGATGGGCACCATGCCAGCAATAGAGATGACATGCTGATTGGGCCTTATGACATCAGTTATGGCTGTCAATACTTCTGAAAAGTCAACCGGCTTAATACAAAGGAACAGAATATCTACTTTTTCGGCTACGCTTCTATTGCTCTCAAGGATGATGACACCAGGGTGTTTTTCCTTTAGTGAGGCGGCTTTTTCAGGGCTTCTGGTGGATATAAGGATGTTGCTTTCTTCGACCATGTCCCTGGCTAAAAAGCCATTAATAAGCATGCTTCCCATGCTGCCGTAACCGATAAAACCTAGCACCGGATGGTTCATTTGCGGAGCTCCTTTGACTTTTTCTTCACTATCCCATATTATGCCACCTAAAGTCAAGTGAGCTTCCGCTAGTATCCGCAGAAAAAGCGGGGTATCTACTCCCCGCTTTTTTAGTGCCTGATGTAAGGAAACTTGTTCTAGACTGACAGCCTTCACTCCATTACACTTAACTTTCCCAATCCTTCACACCCGTTTTATCTCCCGCGTCTGCATGGGCCATTTAATCGAAAAACGTTAAAATCTCGGATGCCTTTAAGGCTGCAGCTATTGTTCGGACTATGGAAGTCTTGGTCAGTAGTGCCTAGCGAACCGTAATCATGATGACCTTGCCGCCATAATTCAGCGGCTTGTCGAGATAGACGGTCACCTCACGTTGTTCCTCTCCTTTTTTGAGCTCTGAGCTGCTGAGCTTCACCCAATTTGAATCATCTTGTAATTTGTATATAACCAGGTCTTTATGGTATGAGTACACAGACCCACCAATACGTATACGAGAAGCATCGACTGCTTGTATTGCTTTGCTGGAAGCGGTAGGCGTAATTGCATATTCAATGCCGGTTATCGTATTGTTGATCATTCTGACCTTAACAGGCGAATTGATGAAGACACCCACTTGGGATCCTGTATAGGTATAAACCTGACCATTAATCAGTACAGAAACGGTTTCAATGGTGCCGGTCGCAGGCGAGTAGCCAGAGTTTTTTTCTACAACCAGTCCATACTTAATGCCATCATTGAGTGCGTTATCGAAAAGAAGAACATCTATATCGTTGAAATCCCCAGACGTATGAAGGTATCTGACTTTTCCTTCTAACAGATAGCCATCTGAAAGGTCACTCCATTTAATAACGGATGCCTGCACCTCACCTGCTGAGTTGGCATCCACAATATTAAACATGGCTGCGTCTCCTGCTACGTAGTAATCTCCCAGCATGCGGTCTTCCTTGTTGATCCTGTAAACCTTTGTATCAGCGTAGTCAAATTGTGTCAGATCTACTGTGTCATACTCCTTACCTGTTTGTATGATTGAGTACCTTACTAGGCGTCCCCTAAACTGGTTCATTGATGCATTCGCGCGATAGGTCTTTTTGCTTCCATCGGTGTGGAGCAGGGTCACGTAGTCATACTTGGTGCCGAAGTCCTCAGACTTGTTGGAATTAAGGGCATACGCATTGACCACAAGCGCATAGCTTTCATTATCAGAATCACCAGCCATCACAAGATCAATGGCCTTCCCATCGCTTCCCAAAAGCACCTTTGCGGTCTCTCCTACCTGAATGCTGGCTGATCCATTGAGCTTGTCAACTGGAAAGTCCTCAGAGAGGGCAAAGCTCTTACCGTCAACTTCGAGGGACTTGGGTGAAACCTTGTTGGGCAGGATGGCAGTGATTTTGCCTGAAACGGTGTTGGAATGCACCAGCACGTAGCAGTTCTTCTTCCATATATCGGTGACTTCATAGACGACATCGTTGACCTCAATCTGGGATGGGCTCACATATTTTCCCGCCCTATCGATTAAAAAACCGGAGTATTGGCTTTCGAGCGGGAGCCCCACCATTGCCGATGTAATCACTCTGGGTGTAGAGGTCACAGGATCAAAGAGCACGCCGTATTGGGTTCCGTCCTTATCGGCTCCGAGGATAACTGAGGAATTGGCCTTTATGGCATTGATGACGGTATCGAAATCCACGGGTCTGCCCTTGTAATAATAGGTAGGATTGGCTGGAAGACTGAATTTACTGCCATTATTCAGCGCAGCAGTGCCCGAAGTCATGCTCTTAATAGAAAGCTCTGTAAAGGTCATATTGGCCAGCGCGAGCTTTACCACCTGTCCATCCTTCATACGTGCTATGTATTTCTTGCCGGCATCCGGTATTTTAACTCCCGCCGCCATGTAGTAAGCTCCCGAATCTGTCAAAAGCCTTCTGACATCGGCTTTCGGGCTTATTGTCTTATTGTCAAGGATAATCAGATTCTTGAAAAACGCAAGGGTTTCAATGAATTTTTGACTACCGCCGAAGGTCTTGGTTTCGAGCATACGATCAAGCATCACAGCCATTTGCCCCCGGGTCACACCATTATTCGCACTGTAGCTGATGCTCTCAAGGATGCCTAAGTTTTTTAATAACGTGAGATAGTTATCGGGATAGGAGCCTGTCACGTTATAATCATCATATTTTAGAAGCTTTCCTATTATTTTTGCCGTCTGCGCAAAGGTCACCTTTTCAGCAGGATGGAACTTTCCGTCAGGCATGGCAGACATATAGCCAAGCTTTACGGCTGCATTCACATAGCCATTTGAGGCTCTTGTTGCAGGTACATCCGAAAACAGGCTGCTGTTTTTGAAAAGAGTGACTTTATCTTCCTTACCCGTTAGTAAAATGAGGGCAACAGCCAGTTCTTCGCGGGTTACGACGCGGGTTAAGTCCATTTTATCAGGAGCAGTGGCTGTAAAAACACCCAGATCCATCAGGCGCTGCATGCTTCTCTTTTCTGCCGCATCAGTCTGCGCATTAGCTGTGATAGGGTTGAATACTGCCACCGTCAGTGCCATGGTGATTACCAAAATAATGGCAAATAGCTTTTTCACAATAATTTCCTCCTTGTTATACCGTTGCAATTATCGATGTCATTTGGCTAAATACGCAGAAGGCACCTTTTCATGCCGGGCCAACTACATAACAATAACATTTGAAATGGCTTTCTCCTCAATTTATACCTGAAAAAAGTGCATTTGTCTGGCATAATCTTGGAAACTTTTTTTCAAAGTCTCGCTGGAATTGGTTCGACAGGAAAATATAATCTCTAAGATTAGACATATTTTTGCTGTTAATACTTTAAAGTGAGCCTGAATTAGTATAGAATTGATTTGTTAAAAAAGTATTTTTAGAAGGGCTGAAAAATGGACGGTAAACAAAATAGACATATTGTTAGAAAGACATTATTGATTATATTAATTGTGGCAGTGAGCGGGGTCATCGTATTGGGAGCGACTCTTTTTTTAAGCATGCATGCCCCCAATGGCAATAAAACGCTTAATCGGTCAGGCCGTGTCAGTGGTGATGTGGCCGCTATTTCCGACAGCGACAGCAATGTCCCCCAAGGAGCGCCGAAGCATCAGGTCTTTACCTTTTTGGTTGCCGGCAAGGACAAGGTTGCAGACAACACCGACACCATCATGCTCGTCAAGCTGGACATTACCCATAAAAGCATCAGTATTTTAAACATTCCGCGTGATACCATGCTGAAAAATAATTACAAGAACAAAAAGATCAACGCATCCTTTGAAAGAGGCGGAATAGAGCAGTTTGAAAAGGATATTGCCAGTATTACAGGCTTTTATGTCAATCGCTATGTGATGTTTGACCTGGAAGGGGTGGCGAAGATTATTGATGCCATCGGCGGCGTTGATTTTGATGTGCCGAGAAACATGAATTACGATGATCCCGCCCAAAACCTTCATATCCACCTTAAGAAGGGCTGGCAGCACCTGGATGGTGAACAGGCTGTTGGGCTGGCACGCTACCGCCACGGCTATAACAACGGAGATATCGGGCGTATCAGCGTGCAGCAGGACCTCATCAAGGCTCTTGCCCGTCAAGCTGTAAAGCCTGAAAACCTCTTAAAGCTACCTGAGCTTATCAGCCTCTTCAATGAAAACATTACGACGGACATTGATTTCAATGAGCTGACCTGGCTTGCCAATCAGGCCAAGGATATCCCCATGAGCTCCATTGAAACCAACATGGTGCCGGGTGACGCTGTCATGAAGGAAGGGCTTTCTTATTGGCTCCCCTACAAAAATGCGCTTCTTGAGCTCATTAACGACAAATACAACCCGCTGGACGAACAGATTACCGAAAACGATGTTTCCATACCTTCGTATCCTGAAAATGAAGGAAAGTAAAGCGTAAAAAACCTGAAGCTGGTTATACTACGTTAATGGAAAATCTTTATTAAAAGGAGTAATCACTATGGTCGCTAAGATTGACAGAGATGGCTGTATCTCCTGTGGCCTTTGTCCAAGCACATGTCCCCAGGTTTTCAGAATGGCTGATGACGGTTTAGCCGAGGTTTATGTGGACGAGATCCCCGAGGACGTCGAAGACATGGCTGTGGAAGCTGCAGACGGCTGCCCCGTAAGCGTCATTCATATCGAAGAAGAATAATGTCAATGAAGTAAAAGCTGGCTGAAGAATTCTTAAGGCCAGCTTTTTTCTTTAGGAAAAAAGCTTAGAAAACCTGCGAGATATTTTCTTACCATGGATGGCTCTTTTACAAGAATCAAAGGTTTTAATGGTAAAATAAGTCTTCTAGCTGAGTACTTACCAACGGATTCTATGGTAATTGGTCAACTAATCAAGTGTTGGCGAGCTTTGGTTTGTGTTCACCTTGGGCTCTTTAGAATTAATTGACCCATTGGCTCATTTCGTTGGGCTATTTAACAGTATGCTTTTCCTTGACTGGAACATATATCTCATACTCAGTGTAATCATCCCTGCAGCGCTTGAGATCAATTCTCTCAAGGATAAACTCATGAGAAAGCTGATAAGCAGATTGATACAGCCAACGGCAATAAATGAATTCACTAATGGCCTCCAGCTTGAAGGACTGTAACTGGTTGGGCGAATGAAAGCCGATGTACTTGAAAACGGCAAACTGCAAGGTCGGCACCTTCATCCCGACCATGCCCGGGGGAATATCGGACAGTTCACCCACATCGGCCCCTACAGTAAGGAACCAATGCTTGTTGGGTTCATGGATGTTTTCCAAATAGAAGTCATAATCCGAGAGTCCCGGCATGAGCTCTGTATAAGAAATATAGATATCGTCATTGAGCGTATGCCGAATGCTTCCTCTATAGTTAAGAAAAAAATCAGGCCCCATTGTCTTGGGCTCAAGCGGCTGCTTTGTGGCAGGATCGTAGACGGGAGATCGTACGCCCACCAAAAAGCTTTCGGGACGAATGACCATTTCGGGCTCAAAAATCAGCCCGTCTCCTACAGGCGTTATGGCCCCGGTGTCGATTTTGTCGGTAATCTTAATGACTTCCTTTCTGCGCCTCGCTCTTGCAGGGCTGATGTTGAAGGCGTTCCTAAAAGCCCTGATGTAGGACTGCTCGTCAGAGAACCCGTATTCGTATGCGATATCGATGATATTCATATCGGTTTTCATGAGATCAAAAACCGAGCAGCTGAGCTTTCGCTCACGTATGTACTTCATAAGGGGCATGCCGGTAAGCGATGAAAAAACCCTGTGGAGGTGAAACTTCGACAGGTGAAAACGCCTTGATAAATCCTCAAGGGTCATACGTTCCTTAAGGTTGGCTTCTATATAACTTATAATTTCTATAATCTGCTCCAAATAAGCCATGAGTTACCTCTTCTTAATACAGTCTTTACAGCAAAAAACGCTAATTTTTATCTATTATATCTTGCTATAAAAGAAATATAAAGAATCATTAAGGAGGACAACCATGAAAAGATCAAGAGCAATACCTTTTTTGCTCGCCGGAATGGTCCTGCTTTCTTCCTGCGGACAGAGTCAGCAGGCTCAGAATAAACAGACCCCCACGCCGACCGGCCCGCACCCTTATGCAAAGACAGAAAAAATGGTCAACCCAACCGATTTCGCCCCCATACAAATAGAAGGCATGCAAATGACTGACATAGCCTTTTCACCCGATGGTCAAACGCTTTTTGCCACCATGTATTCGTCCAAGGAAAACACCTCCCAGATTTATTACTCAGCTTATCAGGGCGGAAGCTGGACAAAACCTGAAAAAGCTCCCTTTTCAACACGAAACTATGATGCGGCACCCTTTGTGACAAAGGACGGCCAGCACATCTATTTCACCGCCTCCAACGATGACGGCAGCAACACCGACCTCTATGTGACGGACAAAACCTCCAGCGGCTGGTCTGACCCCAAGGCACTCGGCCCTCAAATCAATACAAAGCTTAACGAAAGCGCGCCTGTTATCGATAAGGACGGTTCTCTTGTTTTCTGCCGCGAGGAGGTTCGACAGAACGACTACCCCCTTGCCAATATGATGCTCTCAAAATATGAGAGCAACACCTTTACTGAGCCTGTCGCTCTTGGCAAGAATATCAACAACGGTGTACCTACCTATTCCATGTGCGTTTCTCCCAACGGTGACTATGCTATCTTCACCTCTCCCAGAGAAGGCAGCTTCGACCTTTATGTCACCTATTTTGAAAAGGGAGACTTCAGCTACCCCGAGAAGCTCAACATACGCGTCAATACCAATAATATGGACGAAGTGTCACCCATCATCAGTCCTGATGGCAAATACCTGTTCTTCACCAGCAGAACCTCCTATCAGGAGACCATGGATTTCTCAAAATGGAACTATACCGTCAGGCAGGTGGATCTGGATGCGGTGGGCATTAAGACCCCCGAACAGAGGAAAGCCTCCCTGACCACCCTGCCAGACCCCTACCAGAACCAGACCTTCCCCGAAGTTGACCGCAACAAAACCCTCTCGGCTGATAAGAGGGATGTTTACTACGAGATCTTTGTCCGCTCCTTTGCTGATTCCGACGGAAACGGCATCGGCGATCTCAACGGCATCACCCAGAACCTGGACTACATACAGAACCTGGGTGTTACGGCCATTTGGCTGATGCCCATCAATGCCTCACCAAGCTATCATGGCTATGATGTTACGGACTATTACAAGATCAACCCGAATTACGGCACAATCGATGACTTCAAGAAGCTCGTCAGTGAAGCTAAAAAACGCAATATTGATATCATTATGGATCTGGTTATCAACCATACAAGCAACCGCAACCCCTGGTTTATCGAATCCTCAACCCTCAAGGACGGACCCCGCCGCTACTTCTACAAGTGGATCGGCGAGGGTCAGGAGGGCTATAACCTGGGCGACACCTCATCATGGGGAAGCCAGGTATGGCACCGCTCCGGCCAGAGTT
>JAOABT010000397.1 GCA_026418215.1 Clostridia bacterium
AGATGTGTATAAGAGACAGACCTCCCCGTTTAGCACGGTAAAAACTATTATATAGCATTTCAATGGGCCATGCAAGCCTAATAAATGGGTAGTTGGTTTCGGCATACTATCCTCAAGGTAAAAGTCTCAGACCTAGAATCCGCTCCCTGTCAGGTCTGTTTCTAGGCTATAAGGAACGCTTGATCGAAAACCTACTTGCCCTAGTGACAGTGAAAAATTTAAGTGCCAGCTCGCAGCACGCCTCCCAATTTATCCTTGTTGATCCTTTGCGCGGATCTCTGTACGGCGGATTTTGCCGCTGATGGTCTTGGGGAGCTCCTTGACAAACTCAATCACGCGAGGATACTTATAGGGCGCCGTATGGCTCTTGACATACTCCTGGATTTCAGACTTGAGCTCTTCGCTGGCTTCATATCCCTTTGAAAGGACAATTGTCGCTTTGACAACCATGCCGCGAACAGGGTCCGGCACGCCTGTAACAGCGCATTCGAGTACAGCCTTGTGCTCCATGATGACGCTCTCAACCTCAAAAGGTCCGATACGGTAACCGGAGGACTTAATGATGTCATCGGTTCTGCCCACATACCAATAGTAGCCGTCTTCATCCTTATACGCTGTATCGCCGGTATGGTAAAGTCCGTCGTGCATGGCCTGACGGGTTCTTTCATCATCACGGTAATATTCCATCATAAGGCCTGTCGGGACTTCCTTATCAATCCGCAGAACGATTTCGCCAACCTCGCCGATTTCAACGCTGTTACCGTTTTCATCAACCAGATCCATGTCGTAGGCAGGTGAAGGTCTGCCCATGGAGCCCGTTTTGGGTTCCATCCAGGTGGTGGTGGCAAGGCACAGGGTGGTTTCGGTCTGGCCAAAGCCTTCCATGAGCTTAAGTCCCGTGATCTCCAAGAATCGGTTGAACACTTCGGGATTAAGGGCCTCACCGGCTGTGGTGGCATATTTTAATGAGGATAAGTTGAAGCGGGTCAAGTCCTCTTTGATGAGGAAACGATAAATGGTCGGCGGCGCGCAGAAGGTTGTAACCTTGTATTTTTCGATGCGCTTTAACATTTCATCAGCATTAAACCGGTCAAAATCAAAGGTAAATACGGCGGCTTCAGCAATCCACTGACCGTAAAACTTACCCCAAACAGCCTTTCCCCAGCCTGTTTCAGCTACGGTGAAATGAAGGCCCTCTGTGTCCACGTTGTGCCAGTAGACGGCTGTGGCGATATGCGCAAGGGCGTAATAATGGTTATGGGCAACCATCTTGGGCATTCCCGTTGTACCTGAAGAGAAATACATGAGCATGATTTCTTCAGCCTTGGGTCTTTCATCGCCTGTGGGAGCCACAAAAGCGGGCGCCTTTTCAACACCCTCTTCATAACTCAACCAGCCGTCCTTCTTTCCTCTCACGAGGATCTTAGTCGTGAGGGTTTCCGTCTCCTGCTGGGCTTCCTCTACGAGGTCGGAGATATGCCCGTCAGCCGTACAAACAACGGCTTTGATGCTGGCGGCGTTAACTCGGTAAACAATATCCTTGGTCATGAGCTGATTGGTGGCGGGAATGGCCATAGCGCCTATTTTATGAAGGGCCAGCATGCAGAACCACCATTCATAATGTCTCTTGAGTATAAGCATAACGGCATCGCCCTTTTTGATGCCAAGGCTCATAAAGTAGGCTGCAACCTTATCGCTCTCCCTTTTCATATCGCCGAAGGTGAGAAATTTTTCGTCCCCGGCCTCATTACACCAAACCATAGCCATTTTATCGGGTCTTTCTGTCCCGATCCGGTCCACGATATCATAGGCAAAATTGAAGTTAGGGTCCTTTTTGAAACGAACCTTTTCAATCTGCCCTTTACTATTCAAAGTCTCTATAACATACTCTTTATACAATCTAGCCATTAGCCCATCCTCCCGTCATGATCCTTGATTACAACTGCCAGAAATACACAGGTCTCCCCATTTGTAGCCACCATGCCGTGCTTGTGAGAGGCATCATAATAAACCGAGTCCCCTTCGGTCATAACAAACTCATGATCATCGATCTTGATACGCAGTGATCCCTTCAGGATATAGTCAAATTCCTGACCCTCGTGGCTTCTCTGCTGGATTTCAGCCTTATCAGCGGCTTCATCGTAAACAGCTTCAACAAGAAAAGGTTCGGCATTGCGCTTCCTGAAGAGATAGGCAAGGCTCTGATATTTAAAGCCCTTCCGTCGTTCTATCCTAAGTCCCTTACCATTCTTCACATGTGTATAAACTTTTAATGTGGGGCTGCTGCCCGTAATAAGCTCACTGATGTCGAGGCCCAGACGCGCGGCGACTTTATAAAGAAATGTAAAAGAAAAATCCCTTTTACCTTCTTCATATTCCCGGTATTCGGCTTCATCCAGCTCGACGAGCCCTGCCATTTCAGAAGCAGAAATCCCAAGATCCTCTCTCAAGCCTCTAATTCGTTCGGCAATTTCGATAATCCTGTCTTCCATCACAAACTCCTCCGTTCTACAAATTTGGTTTATCCTTTAAGGTTTTTGAATACGCTAAAAAGCTCGCCCCGGCATCAGTTCATAGACTGCTGCTGGGACGAGCTTGAAACCCGTGGTACCACCCATTTTTAGCTTTACCTTGATAAAGCCCTCAAATCCGGTTCTAACAAACCTTAGCCTGTAACGTGGCACACGCGACACCTTAACCTTATTGAAGTTTCAGGCATCGAACTCCGGAATGATACCTACCTTGCTGATCCTGCCTGTTCGCACCATACACAGGCTCTCTGAAAGGATTATGTAGCGGATAGAGGTTCCTTCATCGCATTTTTGTTATGAGTATTGAATTTATGATAGCGGTTCCCAAAGTAAAAGTCAAGAGGCTAATCAGTATTTCTTGAGGAACTGTTACCTTACAGCAAAATACCCCGAAGGTAAAAGCTGTGCGCCCTACGTCCTATAAATCTGGGCTGTCTCCTTAAGAAAATTCGCTCCTGCAAATAGGCAACATATTACAGCTATTTGACTTCAACCCTTCAAATTGTCCTCTCCTGAAAGGCTGAATTTGACTATTCCGTTCTGAAACCTATCAGGATTCTGCTTTAGCCTTAGCCTTCTTGTTTCTTATAATCTTCTTTGTCTTAACTTCCTTGATGACCTTGAGGCGCGAGAACTCCTCTCGGTCCTTTTCCTCGAGAACATTGGTGATGGTAGCGGTGATGTCCTCGTACTTCGGAATCATGATGTTCTTAAGCGCATTGGTGCGTTTCATAGTCCTGCGGATATTGGTAGCCAGACGGTAAACGGCATTTTCAATCTCAGCCAGATCAGCCGTCAGGGCTTTCACTCTTTCAAACTTCTGGCGGGCAACGTCCAATGTGGCGTTAGTCGCACTGAAGCCATAGCGTAGATTCATTTCGGCAGGGCTGTTGAGCCGTACAATCGGGATTTCGACACCCATGACGCTCTGATCACGGATATCAACCCCTGTTTCCTCCGGAATGGCGTAGCCAATCTGCTCAATCATGGAAATACCCATGCTGACATTGGCATCCTTCAGGGCTTCATAGGCCTCGGAAAACACGACCAGAATTTCATCCTGAATATTCTTGGCCTTCTCAACCAGACTCATCATTTCCCGCACCAGAATGTTACGCTTTTTGTCCAAAAGCTCATAACCCTGGCGGCAGAGCGCCAGAGTGTTTTTGGCCAGTATCAGGTTACCCTTGGTGGGGAAAAGCGTCATGTCCATCCCTTATACCTGCTTTCGTTTTCGTCAGGAACCACATAATACTTTTCGATCATTTCAGGCGACAGACGGTCGAGCTCCTCTTTGGGCAGCAAGCCTAAAAGCAGCCAGCCAAGGTCCAGCGTCTGTGTGATGTCGCGGTTTTCCTGGAAATCCTGTGCAACGAATTCCTTCTCAAACACACGCCCGAAACGCATGTACTTCTTATCGAGCTCACCCAGTTCTTCTTCACCGATAACCGACGCCAGCGCTCTAACCTCCTGAACCTTTGCATAGGAAGCAAAAAGCTGGTTCGCAACCTGAGGATGATCCTCACTGGTGTAGCCCTTACCGATACCGTCCTTCATCAAACGGGACAGTGACGGCAGGATATTGACCGGGGGATATACGCCCTTCTGGGAAAGGCCCTTATCAAGAACGATCTGGCCCTCGGTAATGTAACCGGTGAGGTCAGGGATAGGGTGCGTAATATCGTCATTTGGCATTGTAAGAATCGGTATCTGGGTAATGGAGCCTTCACGGCCGTGAACCAAGCCCGCCCGTTCGTAGATGGAGGCCAAGTCACTATAGAGATAACCCGGATATCCTTTTCTGGAGGGAATTTCACCTCTGGAGGAAGAAATCTCACGGAGAGCCTCGGCGTAGGAGGTCATATCAGTTAGGATAACCAAAACGTGCATGCCGCGCTCGAAAGCAAGGTATTCTGCTGTTGTGAGGGCGCAGCGCGGTGTAACAATTCTTTCAACCACTGGGTCATTCGCGAGGTTCAGGAACATGACAACGCGGTCAAGAACGCCGCTCTTCTGGAAGCTGGCTCTGAAGTATTCAGCAACGTCGTATTTAACACCCATGGCAGCAAATACGATGGCGAAGTTGCCGCCCTTTTCGTCTGCAATCTTGGCCTGGCGGACAATCTGTACCGCCAGCTGATTATGAGGAAGACCGCTGCCCGAGAATACGGGGAGCTTCTGTCCGCGGATAAGGGTGGTCAAGCCATCAATCGTTGAAATACCGGTTTGGATAAAGTTTCTGGGATACTCACGCATAACAGGATTAATAGGTTCACCGTTAACATCCCAGCTCTTTTCGGGGAAAATCTCGCCAAGACCGTCTATAGGACGTCCCATACCATCAAGGACGCGGCCCAGAAGCTCTTTGGAAAGAGACATCTTCAGCGGCCTTCCCTGGAGTCTTGTGCGGGTATTCTCAAGCGAAACGCCGCGGGTTCCTTCAAAAATCTGAACGACGCAGGTTTCTCCTTCTATCTGTACGATACGGCCCAAGCGCTTGTTCTTACCGATGGTGATCTCGACCATCTCATCGTAGGATGCGTCCTTAACACCATCAATAACCACCAAGGGCCCTGATATTTCTTTTAGCCCCATGTATTCTACATTCATACATCGCTCTTCCTTTCGGTGGCTTTGTAACCTGCCTCAACCTCGTCTAGAGTCTCTGCAATCTTTTTGTTGAGGTCTTCAAACTTTCCAAGGTCGTCATTGGGGATGGTGTACTTGATACGTATGACATCCTCAAAGACACCGGTCTTTCGAATAACCGAAATTGGAATTCCGCGCGCAACAAGCTTTAGGCTCTTCTCATAGAGGCGCAGAATGGAATCCATCATGAGGTATTGCTTTTGCATGGGCACATAGGTGTCCTGCTCATGGTAGGCGTTCTGCTGCAGGAAGCCCTGGCGGATAGCCTTGGCTACTTCGAGGATCAGCTTCTGCTCGTCGGGCAGGATATCGCTTCCGATAAGCTTTACGATATCGAGAAGCTTGCCTTCCTCCTGGAGCACACGTGCCAATTCAATGCGCCGTGCCATAAAGTTCTGATCTGCGTTTTCCTTGTACCAGTCGGTTAAATCCTCCCAGTATTCGCTATAGCTGTTGATCCAGTTAATGGCCGGGTAGTGGCGGGTATAGGCCAATGACTTGTCAAGCGCCCAGAAGCAGCGGATAAAACGCTTGGTATTCTGGGTGACAGGCTCCGAGAAGTCTCCGCCCTGAGGGGAAACCGCTCCGATAATGGATACCGAGCCGCTGTGACCGTTAAACGTATCGACCCGTCCCGCTCTTTCATAGAACTCCGCCAGGCGGGAGGGCAGGTAGGCCGGAAAGCCTTCTTCAGCGGGCATTTCTTCAAGACGACCTGAAATTTCTCTCAAGGCCTCGGCCCATCTTGATGTGGAGTCGGCCATGATGGCCACATCATAGCCCATATCGCGATAATACTCAGCAAGTGTAATACCTGTGTACACCGAGGCTTCACGGGCTGCAACAGGCATGTTGGACGTGTTGGCAATCAAGACCGTTCTGTCCATCAAGGGTCTCCCGCTTCGAGGGTCAATGAGCTTCGGGAAGTCCTCCAAAACCTCGGTGATTTCGTTTCCGCGCTCACCGCAGCCGACATAAACGATGATGTCGGCGTTTGACCACTTGGCCAGCTGGTGCTGGGTAAGGGTTTTTCCGGTTCCGAAGCCTCCGGGGATGGCAGCCGTACCGCCTTTGGCTATGGGGAACAGGGTATCAATGACGCGCTGACCGGTAACCAAGGGAATATCCAAAGGCTTTCTGGCCTTGTAGGGCCTTGGTTCACGAACCGGCCATTCCTGCACGAGGGTAAGGTTATGTATCGCCTTACCTTCTCTGACTCTTACAATGGTTTTATTGATGTTGTAACGTCCGTCGTTGGCGGCCTCGGTGACCTCGCCCTCAATATCGGGGGGCACCATGACCTTGTGAAGGACGGACTCCGTTTCCTTGACCTCTGCAATGATGGTTCCGGGCTTAACGGTATCGCCGGGGCGAACCAGCACCTTCACATCCCACAGCTTGTCGTGGTCGAGCGTATCCATAACGGTGCCTCTTTTAATAAAGGCGCCTGTTTCATGTGCAATACGCGTTAACGGTCTTTGAATACCGTCAAAAATATTACCGATAATACCAGGGCCAAGCTTAATGGTAAGAGGCTTGCCTGTTGATATAACGGGCTCGCCGGGCTTTAAGCCTGTGGTATGCTCATAAACCTGTACAATCGCTTCATCCTCTAAAACGCGGATAACCTCGCCGATCAGGCGGTCATTACCGACAAGAACCATTTCGAGCATCTTTAAAGCATGTCCGCCCCGAACTCTGATAACGGGACCGTTTATGCCATATATAACTCCTTGTGACGTATCTCCCATCTTTTTCACCCTCTGACTTCTGCTATGTATCTTTCTTTATTCTATACTAAGCTCATAGGTTTCGAGGAAGGCTTCCTTTTCACCCATCAAACGGCTCATAAAGGAGTAATCGCACATAAAGCCCCTTGTTTTGTTAATAACAAGGCACCCCCCTAAAAGCTGCTCATCACTTTCCACGATTGCAAAATGAGCGCCCATCTTATCACGGATGGCTTCGGTTAAGGAAATATCCTCAGTATCCACCACAACGCGGATATCACCGGTACCCAAGTCAGCAACGCCCGAATTGACGAGCCTCTCGAGATACCCTTTGTAGTCCTCCGTTTTTCTAAACGCCAAAAGCTTCGTCTTTATATTCTGGAAGACGCTATCCATGATCTCATCACGACGGTTGAATAAGGCCTGCTTGCTTTCAACAATGGCTTTGGAAACCTCTTCGTTGATATCCTTGTCAATTTTGCGGACTGCCTCCTGAATACGCTCATAGGCTACCTTCAGGAATTGGATCTCTCCTGCTGCAATCGCTTCCTTATGATCTTTTTCAGCCTGCGAAATGATGTCTTTCTTCTTCTGGTCGGCCTCTTTCATGACCATATCAGAAAACTTGGCAAGCTTTTCTTGCGTTCTGTCCATAGATACACCCCAGTAGCAGGAATTCCTGCTTAAATCCGTTCTGGCTTAGATTTTCAAACCAATAGCTTCATTTACATACCGCATGATGTAATCGGAGGGACGCCTGGTACCATGCCGGTCAGGTATTTCTACAATCAACGGCCGGCTGTGATTAAGCTTCAGATCCGATACAACATCAGGAAAGTTTTCTACTAATAATTCGGTGATGAGGATGATACCAATGCTTTTGTCATCCATGGCATTTTTGAGAGCCTCGACGGCCTCCTGGCGGCCGTGAACAACCACGCCGTCAATGCCGGCAAGCCTCATGCCTACCTTGGTATCAATATTGTCGCTAATGAGAAACATTCTCATGTTATCACCCTCTTCCGGTTATCATTTCTAAAAGGCGGGGTTTAACGCCCTTGCCTGCAATAAGCCATTGCACCTGGCTTACAAAGGTTGAGGCTTATGCGTTGAGGATAAGGATGGAAATGATAAGACCGTAGATAGCGATACCTTCTGCAAGACCTACGAATACGAAGGCTTTACCGAAAATCTTGGGATCCTCGCTCAAGGCACCCAGAGCAGCAGCACCAGTACCGGAAACTGCAATACCGGAACCGATCGCCGAGATACCGATTGATAGCGCCGCAGCGATATACTTGAGGCCACTTGCTGAGGAGGCAGCAGCAGTTGCGGTTTCAGCAGCGGAAGCAGAAATGCCGCCTGTCAAAACAGCAACGGTTGCAACAATGAGAAGACCGAATAATGCTGTAACATTCATCCCAATAAGCTTTTTGGCATTCTTGCCTTTAACGCTCTTGTTGAGGCAGGCAACGCCGATACCGACAGTACTCATGACGAGTCCAAGTGCAAGAATTAAGAAGAATTCCATAATTGACGACCTCCATTAGTCTTAAATAATTATTATTATTTTATCTGGCAGCTGTGTGCCAGTAAAATCCTTGGTAACTTTTATATCATATTGGAATGGACCACAATGGTCTCCAATGTGTAATAAGAATACTTCGCCTCATTAGTCTAAGAATCTCGGGTTATTCATCGGTGACCCTGACAGGCTTGAACTCCTGCCCCTCACCGATATAGAATCTGCCGAACATTTCATAAAATTCGAGACGCATACATTGAATACCGACGATAAGGCCCTCCAGACCTATGGTTACGATATTCCCAATAATGACAATGATTATTCCTCCAACACCGTGCATCATGTTGTAAAGCGTCCAAACCGCAAGCGACAAGCCTGCATGGTTTAAAGCAAAGGCACCGACACGGGCGAAGGAAACGGTACCCGAGAAGAAGGACAGCAGCGTTTCAAAGAGCTCGAAGCTGGCCTCCACGAGGTACATGCCCTTTTCATGCGGCATGATGTGGTCTCTTTTCATGATCAGGTTTTCAAGGGGTTCCTTGAAGAAGATCAGGAGCATGGGAAGGACAACAACGATAAACAAAACAATGCCCGTAAGTGCAAACTTGCCTGTAATGAGGGAAACCACGATAACAGCCGCCAGACCACCATAGAATAATAGTCCCGCCAGGCCGTTTTTGTCAAACAAGAGCCTACCCCACTTACGCATGCGGATATTGTTGATAATATTCGCAATGATGGTGGTGATGATGATGAAAGCGCCATAGGCCACTGCTATATAGAGGATGCTGTTGATGGTATCCTTGCCGTGCAGGGGGCTCGCCCATAGGGGATGAACAAATTCTTCACTACCGAAAACACTGCCGTAAACGAAACCGAAAATGGTAGATGAAACGCCCACGTAGAGTAATATGCCTCCAAAAGGCAGTTTCTTTGCCACTTTCATATAAAGACCGGCCAATGCAATCAATAAACCCTGACCGACGTCACCGAACATGAAGCCGAACATCAGCACGTAAGTAAAGGTCATCAGCGCCGTTGGGTCAAGCTCTGTCGCAATAGGAAGGCCGTACATTGTCACGAGGCTTTCAAAGGGCTTGAAAAATTTATTGTTCTTGAGGATTGTGGGCGGCGTTGAGCTCACCACGTATTCAGGATCCTCGCTAGAGAAGATAATGCTGTCCATGGGCTCCACTTCCTTCTGGAAGCGTTTGAAATCCTGCATGGGAATCCACCCTGTCAGGAAGAAGGTCTCCTTGGTGTGGGCACCCATCAGCTTAATATCGCTGATTTTGGACAGATAAAGAATTTTATTGTAATAGGCTTCAAAGGCCTCGCGCTTCTCCTCAAGGAAAAGCTTTAAGGTCAGATCCTCCTGATTGATCTTTCTTTTTAAGTTTGCTATTTCGTCATTAATTCTTTTGATCGTGATTTTAGGCATGCCCTTGGCCTGGTCAGAAATACGGACACGCTCAAAACCAATGGCTGTAAACACATTATCAATGACCGGTGCGATGGATATGGGCATGAAATAGGACAGCCATACATTGTCGTTTTCTTCCGAAACAGGAACCACCATGACATCAAGACCCTCAAGATACTCGCGCTGCTTCTGGTAGGTGTCTCTCGGCAGGGTACCGAAGCGGAACTTCATAAAGGAAAAGTGGAACATCTGGTCGATGTCAACCTCTACCTCGGCGAGAGGCTGTATCTGCTTCAGAATTTGTTCTCTTTCCTGTATGTCCACCTTGTAAAGGTCGGTCTGCTTGCGGTGATCGGAAATTCTATCCTCAAGCTCCTTAACAAAGTTTTCGAATTCTTGAAGGTTGAGTTCTTTCAATACCTCATCGTCGATTTCGTCTCTTGAGAGCTCTCTTACCCTGATGCCGTACTTTTCGTTAAGGAAGCGCATACGCTTCTTGAGGTTTTCAAAGGTGGTTTCTTCCTCAAAGGGGATCAGACCGGCAATATTCAAAGCCTTGTAGGACGGCTCCAGCTGTACGTTACTGTTGACGACATGTTTTAAAACAAACTCATTGAACAAATTCAAGGGGCCAAGCATACTGACATATTTCATTTGCTCAACAGCCATGACCTATCACTCCCTTTCTCCCCCTGATCAGGCATTCATACCCACGACAAACCTCTGGATGCGTTCCTCCGGAAGCTTATAGCGAATGCCTTCAATAACTGAAATAATGTTGGAAATCTCTATCTCTTTCAAGCGCAAGTACGAAACAACGCTGGCTATGGAGAAGGGTTCGAGTCTGAAGCGCCTTCTGTGAAGCCTGTAAATATATTCGTCGTAACTGTGCTCAAGCATAATAGCATTTTGCCCTTCGAATAGAAAGCCATAGGGCGTGTCCTGGATGATACGGTTGAAATCCTCGATGTCCTTGGCATGAACCAGGCTCTCTATCGAGCTCTTATTAAGCTTATGCCTTTGCTTGATGACATAGCTCTGAATAACTTCCTTGTCTATTTTGTAGTAGGTTTTGGCTCTATAGATCCAAAAGATATTAAAGATATCGATTTCAGGGCAGACAAAGTCCTTCATGATTTCGATATCTCTAGCGGATAATTGCTTTTTATAAATGGTCTGGACGGTTCTGAAATAATAGAGGTCCAAGGCCATTTCCATACTGAACAGACGTGTCACGTAGTTCTCGGACGCATAGGGCCTCAACACCTCATAATAATCCGTTCCTTTGAGCCCTTGCAGGAATTCCTCAATATTTCTGGATAAGGCCAGCTTGGGTATGTTAAGCTTGTCATAGCTCGCCAGAAACAACAGGGAGTCCTCAAGAACCGATTGTTCGGTGTGACCTGCCTCAAAGACACGGAATATGAGCTTCAAGCTTTCGATTTCTATCTTGAGATATAAAACCCTTACAAACCTCTTAAGCTCACCGGTCGTAAACTTCAGAAGCTTGGCAAAGTCATTGATGAGGTCGCGTTTGAGAAGATTTTCGAGATGGCTTCTATGAATGGAAGCCTCGTCGATATCCGCGAGTATGGCATTATAGTGGGTATCGTACTTAAGATAGGATACGATCTCGCCCACATTCTTTTTCTGCATCAGTTCCTTATAGTTTTCAGCATCCAATAGCTTTCCGAACATGGCTCGCGTCTTGCCCGAAAGCGCACCGTATTTCAATTCGCCAAGCATCCGTTCACCTTCCGATTATTCGGTTGAAAATTTGGTCTTCCCAGTTGGTTTGATGTTCTTCCGCCGACTCTTCCATGAGACGCATCTTGAGCGCAGTATCCTCATAGATTCGTATAACCCTGTCATCCGCTTCCTTGCGGCTTCTGGCCCTCAGCTGCTCAATTTTGTGCTCAGCCATCTCAAGAATATTGGCCTCCATGTCCCTGAGCTCGTCCTCAGTTTGGATCCGGATGTCCTCCTTCTTGGCCAGGCCCTCGGCTACCAGGTTTTGGGCATCATGTTCGATCTCTATGCTTTTCTTAATGACTTCTTCCATTCTTACACTGCCCATGCTAAGATGCTTGATAGTATAAGAGTATATAT
>JAOABT010000401.1 GCA_026418215.1 Clostridia bacterium
GGTCTGGAAAGCCCATGCGAGAGTTCCTTCATGTGGATGACCTGGCTGATGCCTGCGTGTTCCTTTTGGAGAACTATTCCGACGAGCTTCACATCAACGTTGGAACAGGTGAAGAGATTTCTATAGGGCAACTGGCTGCCCTTATCAAGACCATCATCGGCTTTCAAGGAGCAATCGTCAATGATTTGACAAAGCCCGATGGAACTCCCCGAAAGCTTCTGGATGTGGGAAGACTTAAGGACTTGGGATGGGAAGCAAAAATTGGTCTTGAGCAGGGTATTTCTGAGACATATCAGTGGTTTTCAATGCATCAAGATGATTTCCGGCAAGCATAATAAGGCTATATCCCGTTAGGGAAGCAAATGTAAGCAGGCGCAGGAAGTGACATGAAAGTATTGCTCATCATACCTGCCTATAATGAAGCCGGAAATCTGCCAAGGCTCTTTAAGGCTCTCAGGGAAACTTGTGAGCCTTATGATATCCTTGTCGTCAATGACGCCTCACAGGACGAAACAGAAGAGGTCTGCCGTCAACACGGCGTTCGTTTTGTTAATCTGCCGATTAACCTTGGTATTGGCGGAGCGGTTCAAACCGGTTACCGTTTTGCCTATCGGAACGGATACGACGTCGCTGTGCAGGTTGATGGCGATGGTCAGCATAATCCGGTCTATATCAAAGATCTCATAGATCAGATTCAAAAAGGCTATGACCTCTGTATCGGGTCCAGGTTTCTTGAGAGACAAGGCTTTCAGTCTTCAATATACAGACGGGTGGGCATTCTGTACTTTTCAAGGTTGATTGGACTTATCACAGGAAAGACCATTACCGACCCTACATCCGGCTTTAGGGCCTGCAGCCGCAGGGTTATCAAGCTGTTTTCGGAGGAGTACCCCAACGATTATCCTGAGCCTGAAACAGTGGTTATGGTTTTAAAGAACCAGCTTAACGTTTGTGAAATACCTGTCACCATGAATGCCCGAGAAAGCGGGATATCGTCTATCACGCCAATGAAAGCACTCTATTACATGATCAAGGTCGGCCTTGCGGTCCTTATAGCGTCCATTTCCAAGAGAAGTGTGGTGTCGGATCATGAGTAGTGTGTTGAGAATCTTTTTGATCCTAGGCTCTTGTTGCTTCTTTATCCTTATTGTCAACATGATCCGAACCAAGAAGCTGGAGCTCAAATATGCGCTTACATGGCTATTTACAAGCCTCAGCTTCATTATTTTGTCATTCTGCCCTCAAATCGTTTATTTCATCGGTTCGATCCTTCATACCGAGCTTCCTGTCAATGCCCTTTTTCTGTGTATCTTCTTCCTCCTCTTAGTGCTGATTTTTACCCTGACAATAGCTGTCTCCCGCCAAGGCACCAGAATTAAATGCCTGATTCAGGAGATAGGGCTGTTAAAGGAGGAAATAGTGAGATATAATGGGGAAAGTAAAAAAAGTCAATAACTCCCATGGAGTACCTTTAGGAGGTTTATCATGACTATTCTCGTTACAGGCGGAACCGGATACATTGGCAGCCACACTTGTGTGGAGCTCCTGTCCCAAGGCTATGATGTTGTCATCGCAGATAACTTTAGCAATAGCAAGCCCGAGGTTTTAAAGCGCATTAAGAGGATAACGGGTAAAGGCCCTGTCTTCCACAAAGTTGACCTTCTGGATGACCATGCATTGGACAGTGTTTTTAAAGCTCATACAATTGACGCCGTCATTCATTTTGCAGGGCTCAAAGCAGTGGGCGAATCCGTCGCCAAGCCTTTGGAATACTACCATAATAACCTTACGGGTACACTTAACCTATTAAAGGCCATGAGAGAGAACAATGTTAAAAAGCTTGTATTCAGCTCTTCGGCCACTGTTTATGGAAGTCCGGACCGAGTTCCTATCACAGAAGACGCATCCCTTTCGGCAACAAACCCGTATGGGCATACAAAGCTCATGCTCGAGCAAGTCTT
>JAOABT010000522.1 GCA_026418215.1 Clostridia bacterium
ATGTGTATAAGAGACAGCCCCAGGAAGGACCGGAAGCCCTCCTAACCACAATTCGGCATATCAATGGCCTGCCGGTATGGGGAGTAAAATTGCAAATGCTTCATGTTCTGAAGGATGCCGATCTGTCAAAAACCTATGAAGCAGGGGCTTTCGAGCTTTGGGACCGTGAAACCTATGTTGAGACTGTTTGTGATGCACTGGAGCTATTAAGACCGGATATTGTCATTCATCGCCTCACCGGGGACGGTAAAAGGGAAAACCTCGTAGCCCCTTTGTGGACTACAGACAAAAGAAGGGTGCTGACAGAGATTCAGCAGGAAATGTTAAGAAGGAAAAGTCATCAAGGTATGAGGTATTCCGGCAATAATATTGTGTTTTGACAATAACTTGCGTTACAAATGCTCTAGAAGACTGATTATTTTAGTGAAAATGTCGATAATGATAATGTAGCGATAGTTTTGGAGGTTTTGTTTTTGGAAACGAAAATTTCGGTTGAGGTTTTAAGAGACAAGAGCTTTGATCCCAATTTCCAGGTCCGCATCTCCTATGATGACGGGAAGACCCGTTTTAAGAACGAGGTTGCCTATGTGTCACGCAAACCGCCCCGCGTCAATATAGAGTATACCGAAAGCGTCGAAAAGGTATTGGATAAAATCGAGCGGAAAAAGCTTGAGCTCGAAATTATGCGTGCCATTGTCGAGGTACTTTTGAACAATTCAGGCAAGAGGCTCTAAGCTACTCCAAGTATTCGCCCTTTTTTTGTACATAAAGCTTTCCATTATTATCTATCGCGGCATAAAACACAAGACTGTAATCGTTGATGCCAAATTCCTTGAGCTTGTCGTCAATCCATTCACGTTTGTAATTCAACCTCTGAAGGGTACGTCCGATGAGCTTTCCGTCAATAATGACGTCGTGGTAAAAGCACTCATACGGAGGCTTGATGCTCAGGTCCTCGGGTGTGAGCGGCCTTTTCTCGCTCTTCAGCATCACGCTGAGCTGTCCATTGGTTTCAAGTATACCGAAATCCACGTCGCTGATGCTCTGAATACTGTTAAATCTGAGCTGCTCCAACAGATCGTTGATGGTGTACATTTCACGCCGCATATTCTTTTCCAGCATTTTTCCGTCACGAATAAGAAGTCTTGGCGTACCGCATACCCATTCGCGTATGCGCACACCTTTAATGGATAAAAAGGAGATAAGCAGCTGGCATGCCACAAGGACTGCGATTGGGATCAGAGCATGGTGAATTTTGCGGTCATCCTCGGTAAGCGGAAGAGCTGCCAGCTCGGATATCATAACAGCCACGGCAAATTCGAAGGGCTGAAGCTGCCCGATTTGACGCTTTCCCATGAGTCGCATGGTCACAACCACAACGAGATACAAAATAAAAGTTCGCGCAATAAGCTGAAACATGTGTCCTCCATGATGACAGTGGTTCGGTC
>JAOABT010000531.1 GCA_026418215.1 Clostridia bacterium
CGGTTGTAGGGCTCGTTGCCATCACGCCTGCAGCAGGTGCTGTTAATGCCCTTGCGGCTATTGTTATAGGCCTTCTGGTCAGCCCGATCTGCTACTTCGCTGTCAGTGTCATGAAGAACAAGCTGGGCTACGACGACTCGCTTGATGCATTCGGATGCCACGGTATCGGCGGTATATGGGGCGCTCTTGCAACCGGTATCTTCGCCAATGCCAACGGAGCCACAGGCCTCCTGACAGGAAACCCCGGACAGCTTTTGAAGCAGCTCATAGCGGTTGTTACAACCATCGTGTTCTCGGGTGTCCTCTCCTTTGTGATACTCAAAGTCATCTCACTCTTCACACCTCTACGTGTTGAAGAAAAGGATGAAAATGATGGGCTGGATGTGACACAGCACGGTGAAGACGCTTACCCTGACTTCTCCAGCGAACAGGGCATTATGAACCTCTAAGCCTTATGGTTAGCATAACGAAATGAAAGGTAAGGGATCCTTATGGTTAAGATAGAAGCAATTGTTCGTCCCACGACCCTTGAGGAAATCAAGGAAGCCTTAGTCAAGATCAATATCCGAGGCCTCACGGTCAGTCAGGTCATGGGCTGTGGGCTCCAAAAGGGGCGCAAGGAATACTACCGCGGTACCGAAGTGACGCTGAACCTCCTTCCTAAAGTCAAAATCGAGCTGGTAGCCGATGACACCCAGATGGAGGAGATTATCAAGATTATCAGTACCACTGCAAGAACCGGAGAAGTTGGCGATGGAAAGATTTTCGTGTATGATGTAAAAGATGCAGTAAGAATCCGTACAGGTGAACGTGGGCATCATGCAGTTTGACAAAAAATGAAATTTCAATTGACGCAACTTGCATTTTCTGCTACAATTTATTTTGAATTATGAATACCGAAATGACAGAAACAAGGGCGTTTCACCAAGAGATTGGAACGCCCTTTTTTACAGTTCTGAAAGGAGATCAGTTATGGAAAAATGTATCGAAGAGATCGGCTCAGGCATGTTTGGATCCAGCGTATTCAACGAATCCGTCATGCAGGAGCGCCTTCCCAAGGCCACTTACAAAAAACTCAAGAAGACCATTTCAGAAGGTCTGCCTCTTGACCAAGATGTTGCTGAAGTAGTTGCCTGCGTATTGAAGGACTGGGCTGTAGAAAAGGGCGCTACCCACTATACTCACTGGTTCCAGCCTATGACAGGTATTACTGCTGAAAAGCATGACTCCTTTATATCTCCCACTGACGACGGCAGAGCCATCATGGAATTCTCCGGCAAAGAGCTCATCAAGGGTGAGCCTGATGCCTCTTCCTTCCCTTCCGGCGGCCTTCGTGCAACCTTTGAAGCCAGAGGCTACACCGCATGGGATTGTACATCACCCGCATTTGTTAAGGATGGAACACTGTACATTCCTACAGCATTCTGCTCCTATACAGGCGAAGCCCTCGACCTTAAAACACCTCTCTTAAAATCCATGGAAGCCATCTCCAAGCAAGCGCTCCGCATCTTGAGACTCTTTGGTGATACCACCTCTAAGAAAGTCGTTACCACAATGGGACCCGAGCAAGAATACTTCCTTGTAGACAAGGAATATTTCTTGAAGAGAAAGGACCTTATCTACACCGGCAGAACCCTTTTCGGTGCTAAGCCTCCCAAGGGCCAGGAGCTCGAAGATCACTACTTCGGTAACCTCAAGCAGAGAGTATCCGATTTCATGCACGACCTCGATGTAGAGCTTTGGAAGCTTGGCGTAACCGCAAAGACCAAGCATAACGAGGTTGCTCCTGCACAGCATGAAATGGCTCCTGTATTCGGAACTACCAATATCGCCACCGATCATAACCAGCTCACAATGGAAATCATGAAGAAGGTTGCCGACAAGCACGGCCTTGCCTGTCTTCTCCATGAGAAGCCATTCGCGGGGGTTAACGGTTCCGGTAAGCACAACAACTGGTCTATGTCCACCTCCGACGGAAAGAATCTTCTTGATCCGGGAAAGACGCCTGTTGATAACGCACAATTCCTTGTTTTCCTTGCAGCTACTATCAAGGCTGTTGACGAATATGCGGATCTCTTGCGTTCTTCTGTTGCAACCGCAGGAAATGATCACCGCCTCGGTGCAAATGAAGCACCTCCGGCCATCATGTCCATCTTCCTAGGCGAAGAGCTTACCAATGTGATCGAGCAAATTGAGACCGGTGTTGCAAAGAACAATGGAAACAGCAGAACATTGGAAATCGGTGTGACCACCCTTCCTGTTCTTCCTAAGGATACAACTGACAGAAACCGTACTTCTCCTTTTGCCTTTACCGGTAACAAGTTTGAGTTCCGTTCTGTTGGCTCTTCACAGTCCATCGCAGCTCCCAACTTTGTTGTTAACACCATCGTAGCTGAGACACTGTCACAGATCGCTGACAGACTCGAAAAGGCTTCCGACTTCCAGGCAGAGGTTAATGCGGTTGTAAAGGAAATCTTTAAGAACCATAAGCGCATTATCTTTAATGGCAACAACTACTCTGAAGAATGGGTAGCTGAAGCTGCAAGAAGGGGGCTGCCTAACTTGAAGTCAACGGTAGACGCAATTCCCGCACTTATTGCAGATAAGAATATCAAGGTATTTGAGAAGCACGGTGTTCTGACTCCCACCGAGTCCCAATCCCGTTACGAAATACAGCTTGAAGGCTATGTGAAGACTGTCAGGATTGAAGCGCTGACCATGGTTGAAATGGTGAAGAGACAAATTCTTCCCGCTTCCATGAGCTATGTCAAGCAGGTAGCTGATACTGTGGCATCCTTGAATGCAGCAGGCGCGGATTCCAAGTCTGCCAAGGGCGCCCTCGACAAGCTGGTTGCCTTAACCTCGAGCCTCAGCGCAAATGCTGATACCCTCAGCGACCTCGTTGATCACCTCGACGATCATACAGGCGAATCCCTTGAGCATGCCAAGGCTTACAAGGAAAAGGTAATTCCTCTCATGGACAGCCTGAGAGCAGATGCCGACAAGCTCGAGACCATGGTGGATGCTAATCTTTGGCCGATGCCTACCTACGGAGATCTTCTTTTCAAGGTTTAATCCAATGAACCTGATAAAGATTTCAACTTAATACCTCCAAACATGGACCTCCTCAAAAGGGAGGTCTTTTTTTGATGTGCAAGAAAATAGAGTATAAATCAAGTTTCTTCACATACTCCCAACCTCAGGGCTATAGAGCGTTAAAGGTGACAATGGCATGAGAGAAAAGCGCAAGAAATTGAATTGTTAGTCATTGGAAAACATGATAGTATTGTGCTAATAAAAAGTGGAGGGATAATCGTGAAAGCCTTGAAAATAATATGTCTTACCGTTGCAGTCACACTTATGCTGACGGGATGCGGCAGCTCAGCCATCAATGCACCGGCTCCCTTATCCTCTCAGACCCCAATCATGAAAGCAACACAAGGGAGCGCATCAGAAGATAAAGATAACGATAGTCCCGAGCTTTCAAAAGGCATTCCTCTCGTCGATGCATGCATCAGCAAGCTTGAAGCCAATAAGATTGATGGCGGCAACGACGGTATGCTCATTTTAAAAAGGCTCAGCTATTGCCTGAACCAGCTTTCAAATGGCAAGGCCTTTACCACCCTCAAGGAAAGAAGCTATTCTCCCATCTACGACTTTGGTTCCTTTGCAAACATGATGGATGAGGATATGCTTTGGAAGATCACAAACAATACCCTGTCAGGCGAAGACCCTTATAAGGGTGTAACCGGGTTCATTGAACGCGCCTATGTCTCTGAAACCGATCAAAGCTTGGATTCCTACGTCGCTTATGTACCATCGGGTTATGTTTCCAATAGATCCTATCCGCTTATCGTATTGCTTCACGGCTATGGCGGGGGAGCCTATCTGCCTCCTGATTCGCCTGCACATGCAGCTTTCTTGAAGATTTGCGAGAAATACAATGTCATCATGGTGGCACCAAACGGTAAAAACAAAATACCGAATGTTTCGGTTTACCATGATGATGGGGAAAAGGATGTCCTACAGGTGATTAAGCTCGCTGAAAAAGCCTATAACATAGATACTAAACGTGTTTACCTCACAGGCATGTCTATGGGCGGTCATGGAACCTGGT
>JAOABT010000568.1 GCA_026418215.1 Clostridia bacterium
GTGAGCATGCCGATACCGGTCATGGCCACACCATAAAGAACGAAGATAACAGGCTGGCCCCAGTAGATGACGACGGAAGCCAGAATGGTGATGGCAATAACAAAAACCTGCCATACCGAAACTTCAAAACCAACGGCAAGACCTCTTAGTAGGAGGGTTGCTGAACCGGTCCTGGAGGCGGCGGCAATATCCTTGACAGGCTTGTAATGCGTATCGGTAAAGTATTTCGTGATTTCATCCAGGACTATTGCCAGGAGGATACCAACGAACACCGATAAGAAGGCACGCCACTCATGCATGTAGAACTGTGCAAGGGCCAGGAAGGCAACGACGCAGATCGCAGCAGATGTATAGAAGCCTTTATTGATGGATGACATGGCATTTACGTTGACATCATCCTTCTTGCCTTTAACAAGGTAGGTGCCGATGATGGAGGACAATACGCCGATACCTCTGATCAAAAGTGGGAAGATGATCCATTTAAGCTGGCCTGTAATGGCAACCAAACTTAATCCAAGGATCAAACCGGATACGATGGTCACCTCATAGGACTCGAAGATGTCTGCGGCCATACCGGCACAGTCACCGACGTTGTCTCCAACAAGGTCGGCAATAACGGCTGCATTTCTCGGGTCGTCCTCAGGCATCCCGGCCTCGACCTTACCCACAAGGTCAGCGCCTACGTCTGCGGCTTTGGTGTAAATACCGCCGCCCACACGCATGAAGAGCGCCAGGAGCGTTCCGCCGAAGCCGAAGCCCAGCAGGGCGTCAGGAGCAGCTATTCCGAATACGATGAAGATTAAGGTACCGCCAAGAAGCCCGAGGCCATCCGTAAGCATTCCGGTGATGGTTCCGCTTCTATAAGCAATTTTCAAAGCCTCAGCAAAGCTTCTTCTGGATGCGGCTGCCACGCGGACATTGCCTTGAACAGCCATCCTCATACCAAACTGGCCTACGATGAGTGAGAAAACTGCACCCATAATGAAAGCCAGGGCACGTCCGATACCGATAATAATCTTAACCTGATCGGGTGTGCATTGGTTGAAGCGCTCCAGCGCCTCTTTGCTGGGCGGAATGATGTAAACAGAGAGGAAAAGAACGATGGTGAAGAAACCGATGAGAGGGAGGATGGTCTTAAGCTGTCGGCTGAGATAGGCATCCGCACCTACTCGAATAGCGTTCCAGACCTCTTGCATCTTGGGTGTTCCCTTATCCTGCTTCATGACCTGACTGCGCAGCAAAAACGCGTAGCCAAGGCCTAAAAAGGCGATAAACAGAACGCACCAGATGGCAATGATCTCAAAGCTAGTGGCATTTGTTAAACCCGGCATGTTGTTGAACCCCTTCCTTAATTGTAAATAGTGCTTTGAAAGGTATACTGGGACTGTATATTTTTCCAAAACGCATACTTCTCATTATACTGGCAGAATACGTCACTGTAAACAAAAAAGCGCTATTATTGACGTAATTTGTGCTGATTTTACAAAATAATTGTCTAATTTGCACAAGAACCCAAGAAAACGGTTGCATAAAAATAATACCTATTCATGTTTTACAGTTATTCCCTCACTTTTTATCAGGAACCGTTATAGTATTGGGGGAACATCTTTAGATACAACTTCCGAATACTTATGACCCCAAAATACTTTTTAAGAAAGACATCATATATGCATTAGTGCCAAATGTGGATTTCTTAAGGATAGCGAAATAGGAGAAAATCAAAAAAGAAAGGTAGCGAATTTCAGATAAAGAATCATAGGAATAATGTTTGGTTCCAAAAAGAAAGCCAGAAAGGACCTGAGTTTCAAAATATATCCTATAACGTAGACATATACATAGTTTAGAAGGAAATATAAACCTGCATTTTTTTGCTTGATAGATTGCAAAAATCATTGTTTTGTTTCATTAGAAGGAGTAAAATACAACTAAATATGATTGTTTATGAGAGTGGTACATCAAAAAAATTCAAAATGTAGTATGGAGGGAATTGATCATGAAGAGAGTTTTGGCTCTGGCGCTTGTTATCTGCATGGTAGGTCTCATGATGACGGCCTGCGGAAGCGCAACATCTGGTAATGTTATTAAAATCGGCGTATTTGAACCTTCTTCCGGTGACAACGGCGCTGGCGGAAAGCAAGAGGTGCTTGGTATTGAGTATGCTAATTCTGTCCTGAATACCGTTGATATCGGTGGAAAGACCTATAAAATCCAGCTGGAGATCGTTGACAACGAATCTTCAACCGATAAGGCTCCTTCTGCCGCTGCCAAGCTTGTAAGTGCAAAATCCAACGTCGTATTGGGTTCATACGGTTCCGGTGTTTCCATCGCAGCCAGTGATGTTTTTGCAAAGGCTGGCATTCCTGTCATCGGCGTATCCTGCACCAACCCGCAGGTTACCGAAGGCAACGATCATTACTTCCGCGTTTGCTACCTTGATCCTTTCCAGGGAACCGTTCTTGCAAACTTCGCTGTTGATAACTTCAAAGCTAAGACCGCTTACATACTCACCAAGCTTGGTGATGACTATTCTGTCGGTCTCGGCAATTACTTCAAGGAAGCCTTCAAGGCCCTTGGCGGTACTGTTGTAGAAGAATCCTTCCAGGAAGGTAACAGTGACTTTAACGCTTACCTTACAACCGCTGTAAACTCCAAGGCAGACGTTATCTTTGCTCCTACCTCTACCGAAGCCGCTTCCCTTATTATCGGCCAGGCCAAGGCTCAGGGCATCAAGATTCCGCTTCTTGCCGGCGATACCTGGGACAGCTCCGTTATTCTCGACGCAGCCAAGGGTTCCGACCTTCAGGTCTACGTTTCCACCTTCTTTGATGAGGGCGATAACTCTGCTGCTGGTTCTACCTTCGTTAAGAATTTCAAGGCATGGCTCAAGGCTAACCCTGACAAGCTCCAGAACAACGGCGGCAATGATATCGTAGCAGCAGTTTCGGCTCTTGGCTACGATGCTTACATGACAGCCATTGAAGGCATCAAGAACGCTAAGAGCGTTGATTCCAAGGCTATCATGGAAGCTCTCAGAACCACCAAGTATTCCGGTGTAACCGGTGAAATTGCCTTCAATGAGACTGGCGACGCTATCCGTGACGTTGCATTCATCAAGAGTGCCAACACCGCTGATGGTACTTGGAAGTTCATCGCAATCCAGAAGGTTGAAAAGAAATAAGCCCACATCCATCCTATTGATCACAAGAAATGTAGGCGGGGGTTTTTACCCCCGCTCTATTCAATTATTCGGGTTTATGGAAAAACTTTGCACTGCCCTGAAAAGAATATCTCCTTTTACAAGGCAGATTCTTTTCGTGGTGGCTCTCAATACGGAGGTTCCATTATGGAATTTTTAAATTCCAATCTGCCCTACATCCTGGCCGGCATCTCGGTGGGCGGTCAATATGCCTTGATTGCCATCGGGTACACCATGGTTTACGGCATACTCAGGCTCATTAATTTTGCTCACGGCGATATTTTCATGGTGGCGGGATTTCTGATGGTTTATCTGTCAGCCACAATGCCCCTCTATGTTTCCATTCCGCTCGTTATTGTTATCACGGTGCTTCTGGGCTTCGTAGTCGAGCGAGTGGCCTATAAGCCTTTGCGCTCAGCACCCCGCATGTCTATCATGATAAGCGCTATCGGCGTATCCTACCTCCTACAGAACTGTGCCTGGTATTTTACAAGCGGCCTTGCCAAGCAATACCCCACCATTCCATGGATCAGCAATTCTATCACAATCGGCTCATCAACCACAAAGCTCGTTACGATCATTACGCCTATTCTGACAATTGTTTTAGTGGCCGGGCTTGTTGTGCTTATCAAATATACAAAGATCGGTATGGCCATGCGAGCCGTTTCAAGAGATTTTGAAACCAGTCAGCTGATGGGTGTAAAAATCAATTCTGTTATCAGCATGACCTTTATCATTGGCTCGCTGCTCGCAGCCGTCGGCTCATTGCTGTATTTTTCAAACTATGCGACGGTAACGCCCGTTTCCGGCTCCATGCCGGGCTTAAAAGCCTTCGTTGCGGCTGTGTTCGGCGGCATCGGCAGCATTCCCGGTGCAGTCGTCGGCGCCTTCATCATCGGTATCTGCGAAAACATTATCAAGGGACTGGGCTGGACGACTTTCTCGGACGCCTTTACCTTCGCGCTGCTCATCATCATTCTCGTTGCCAAGCCTACGGGCCTTTTCGGCGAGAAATCTACGGATAAGGTTTAGGTGACAGATATGGATAAGAAAAATAAACTGATGACCTATCTCACCCTTATTGTGGCACTATTTGTGGTTCTTTTTATGCTGGATAAATTTCTAGACCCGTCCTCAATGCTCTTTGTTGTACTCAAGAAGGGTGCAATCTATGCGCTGGTTGCGGTTTCCATGAATCTCCTGAACGGGTTCACCGGCTTGTTTTCTCTGGGCCAGGCGGGCTTTATGCTGGTAGGCGCATACACCTATGCCATCTTCACCATCCCGAACGGCTCTCGTGCGGCTGTCTATCAGTATTTCAACGGCGGTATCATCCATTTTACCGTTCCGGTTTGGGGAGCCCTCATTCTTGCGGGTATTGCAGCAGCGATTTTTGCTTATCTCATCGGGCTTCCGGTACTAAGGCTTAAAAGCGATTATCTTGCTATTGCGACCCTCGGCTTTGCCGAAATCATCCGCGCTATTTTCCAGTGGGATAAGCTCGGGCCTATCACCAACGGCTCCAACCTTTTGAGAAAGTTCCCGGTATTCAGCTCCGTTCTGTTCCCGTTTATTGTTGGCGCCATTTGCATTGCACTCATCACACTCCTGATTAACTCCTCCTATGGACGCGCCTTTAAGGCCATTCGTGATGATGAAATAGCTGCCGAAGCCATGGGCATCAATCTTGCCAAGCACAAGCAGCTTGCCTTTACCATAAGCTCCTTCTTTGCAGGCGTTGGCGGTGCCCTTCTTGCCATGTACCAGACAACCGTTCAGGCATCAGCTTTTAAGTCTGCCATGACCTATGAGATTCTTCTTATTGTCGTTATTGGCGGTATCGGTTCGGTTACGGGAAGCGTCATCTCGTCCTTCCTGTTTATTGCATGCAGTGAGTGGTGGCTCAGATTTCTTGATACAGAGACCTATATCGGTTCCTTCAAGGTGCCGCTCTTGAGCTCGGGCTTCCGCAAGGTGGTTTTCTCAATCATTATCATGATTGTGGTTCTGTTTTACAGCCAGGGCATCATGGGATCAAGAGAATTCTCTATAGACGGTCTCATCCGGTTCTTCCGAAAGCGCTTTGGTAAAAAGGAAAAGGCTAAGGAGGTAGCTGCGAAATGACACAGAATATCTTGCATTTAGAAAACGTAACCATGCAATTTGGCGGTGTTATTGCCGTTAACAACCTCTCGGTGGATGTCAATCAAGGCGAGATTGTGGCGCTTATCGGACCCAACGGTGCCGGTAAAACCACAGCCTTTAACTGCATAACGGGTGTTTATGAGCCTACTAACGGCTGTGTCAGCTTTATGGGTGAAATGATCGTATCCAACCACCCGCAGGGAAAAATGAAGAAGCTCTACGCAGGCGAAAACAACGGCCTTTACAAAAAGGTGCTGAATCCTACTCCCGATAGAATCACCAAGCGGGGGATTGCAAGAACCTTCCAGAATATCCGTCTGTTCAAAAGCCTGACGGTATTTGAAAACGTTCTTATCGCAAAGCATATGCGCGCAAGGCAGAACTTCCTGTCCGCGACCCTCCGGCTTAACTATCGTGAAGAAAGGCGTGCCAGGGAAGAATGCATGGCGCTGCTTGAGGAGCAGGACCTCTTAAAGTTCAAGGATGATCTTGCAAGCAGCCTTCCCTATGGCTTGCAGAGGCGTCTTGAGATCTCCAGAGCGCTCGCTACTGAGCCAAAGCTCTTGATGCTTGACGAACCTGCTGCGGGTATGAACCCTCAGGAGACCCAGGAATTGTCCGAGTTTATTGTGCAGATTAAGAATAAATATGGCCTGACCATTTTCATGATCGAGCATCATATGGATCTGGTCATGCAGATATCAGACCGCATCTATGTTCTGGACTTCGGAAAGCTTATCGCTCAGGGAACACCTGCCGAAATCCAGAAGAATCAACACGTTATCGATGCCTATCTGGGGGTGGTTGAAGATGCTCAAGATTAGTGATCTAAAAGTGAATTACGGCGGTATTGAAGCCGTTAAGGGAATTACCTTCAATGTTCCCGAAAAAAGCATTGTCACCCTCATTGGGGCCAACGGTGCGGGCAAGAGCACCACACTTCGCTCCATTTCGGGTCTCGTAAAGCCAAGAAGCGGTAAAATCGAGTTCTTGGGCGAGGATATTACCGGGAAAGACCCTACTCAAATCGTTTCCCGCGGGATCACGCTTGTCCCCGAGGGCAGAAAGATTTTCCCCGACCTGACGGTTCTTGAAAACCTGAAGCTTGGTGCCTATATGCGTAAGGACAACCTCGACAGTGACTTGAAATGGGTCTACGACTTGTTTCCACGCTTGAAGGAGCGCTCCTGGCAGCTCGGCGGTACGCTTTCAGGCGGTGAGCAGCAAATGCTAGCCGTTGGCAGAGCCCTTATGAGCCGCCCCAAGGTTATGATGATGGACGAACCCTCCCTGGGCCTTGCTCCGTTAATTGTTCGCGGTATTTTTGACATCATCCGCGAGGTCAATAAGCAGGGTGTAACCATCCTTCTGATTGAGCAGAATGCCAATATGGCGCTGCAAACCGCAGATATCGGCTATGTCATGGAAACCGGACGCATTACCCTTTCGGGTTCCGGTAAGGACCTTTTGTCCGATGATGCGGTTAAGAGAGCCTATTTAGGTACTTGATCGGTCTTTATCACAATAGTATTAAGAACTCTCCCAAGATTGCTTGGGGGAGTTTTTTGTTGGTTCGCCGATGTTTAATAACGACCTAATCTATCGAAGTTCAATATTCTACTTTAGACAGGTATAAACCCGTTCATGAATCTAGGCTGTTTCCCTCACTATTGTTCTATTCGTACTATAGAAACGCCGCTCAAAGTAAACAAAGGGTAGTCTTTGTAAACCATTGGGAAGTGCTTATTAAGAGCTGTTGTCTTTTATCTCTACCAATTGCATATCTCAGACAGGTAATGCTATAGTGAATAAGAATCATTCAGCTATAGGTTGAAACAAATTCTAACATTTTGATATAAGGGGTATTATTATGGCCAACTCTAAAAAGCTTCTGATCATCATGTCTTCAATCCTTCTTATTGCAATCGTGATTGGGGCCATATTCATAACGGGTAAGCCTGCCCAGGGGGTTTCAAGAAACACCGGGGTTGCTGTCACACCAACGACAAGCACCGAGGCACCCTCAGAGACGGCAACACCATCGCCAACACCCATTCCTGTACAACGCCTTAAGAGCAATTTGTATACGAAAGGCGCGGGCCCCCTTTACTGGTGCACCTATGAATACCAATTTACCAACAACAGTTATATGCCTGAAGATAGGTGGAAGGCCAATATTGACTGGATTGCCGATAGTTTTTTGCAATATGGCTACGACATGGCCTGCACCGATGGCTGGATTGAAAAGTCCACAAAGGTTAATGAAAATGGCTATATCCTCTCTCATAACGATACCTGGGAGCATGACTGGAAATACTGGAGCGACTACCTTAATAAAAAGGGCATGAAGCTTGGCGTTTACTATAATCCGCTTTGGGTCAGCCCATCGGTCATCGGACATCCCGAATACAAGGTGGTTGGAACAGACTATACGGTTGAAAGCCTTACCAATAAGGATGACAGATTCAATGGCGGACAGCCGACAAGCCTTTATTGGGTGGATGTAACAAAGCCAGGAGCAGAAGAATACGTGAAAGGCTACATCAACTATTTCAAAAGCTGTGGCGTGAAGTTCTTAAGAGTGGATTTTCTCTCCTGGTACGAGGACGGACAGGATAAAGGAAAACGCGTGGGTAAGCCCCATGGAACTGAAAATTACGATCTTGCCCTTAAGTGGATGGCTGAGGCCTGCGGTGACGATATAGAGCTCAGCCTCGTTATGCCGCACCTTTACAACGACGGTGCAACCGAGCTTAAGTACGGGGACATGATAAGAATCAATGAGGATGCGAGGGACGGCACCTGGCAGCGCTTCAGCGATGTGGACCGAGGCGGCCACTATAAGTCCTGGTCTCAGTATCACAACGCCTTTGACGGGCTGATTTACTGGTCCAAAATCTCCGATCAGATCATCCTGGATGCCGATATGCTGCGTATCCACAGAATGGCCACCGATGAGCAAAAGAAATCTGCTGTATCCCTTTGTGTGCTGGCTGGTGCCCCAGTCGATATGGCAGACCAGTACGATACCATCGGAAACAATGCCTGGGTCTATCAGAATGCCGAGCTCCTTGAGCTTAATAAGCAGGGCTTTAAAGCCAAGCCCTTCAGTAATGACCCTAAGGACCCAGAGAGCTCAAAGTGGAAGGGTCAGCTGCCCGACGGAAGCTGGGTCATTGGCTATTTCAATAGAAGCAATGCCTCTGTCGATATGTCGGTAGACTTAAAAGCAACGTTAGGCCTCAGTCAGGATGCCGCCGTTCGGGATATATGGGCTCATAAGGATCTTGGGAAAACGAGCACCTTTAGCTATACGCTGAAGCCGTATGACTGTTTGATCCTTAAGGTTACGCCATAGTCTCAAAACTTCAAAAAATTGTGGTCAAGTTTGGTTGTTTAGAATACATATTAAGCAAGGAAATTTGAAAAACAGTCTTTCAGAAACTGCAGTTTTGGCCTATATGGGAAATAAATAGATTACTGCATGCTAATGCAGGAAATCTTAGTGAAAACCTGTTTTTTGAGACATTGTTATTGAAAAATCACAATATTATTGCTATGATAAAAAAGAAATTTTGTATTTGCAAAACATTCATGATCGACAATTTATCATTTGCTCTAGATCAGTAAGGTAGAACAGTAAGATGACCCATAAATTTATATAAAAAAAGTGAGGGTTTTATTATGGTAAAACGGAAGGCAATTATTTCCCTGTTACTCGTCCTGACATTCTCGGTCCTTGCCTTGTCAGGGTGCGGAACTTCTACTTCGGGAGCATCCGACACACTTATCTTTGCACAGGGCTCCGACCCAAGAGGTCTCGATCCCGCGCTTGTTGACGACGGCGAGTCCTCCAAGATCATCGTTAACATCTATGAAGGTCTTTTGCAGTACGACAAAAGCAGCACAGCTCTGAAACCCTGTCTTGCTGAGTCTTGGGACGTAAGCCCCGACGGACTCACCTATACCTTCCACCTCAGAAAAGGTGTAAAGTTCCATGATGGCACCGATTTCAATGCCGAAGCCGTTAAGGTTAATATTGAACGTCAAATGAAGGGCAATGCTACAGCAGATATGTCCTATGC
>JAOABT010000620.1 GCA_026418215.1 Clostridia bacterium
GTCTCCATGTCCACGCTCGAGGTGGTGTCATCGAGTATGAGAACCGAGGGATTTTTCAGAATGGCCCGGGCCAGGGCAATTCTCTGTTTCTGCCCTCCCGACAGGCCAACGCCGCGTTCACCCACAATGGTTTCATAGCCCTCCTGGAAGCTCGAAATAAAGTCGTGGGCGCCTGCCATTTGCGCAGCCCACTCTACCTGCTCCATGGTAGCCTCGGGTACGCCGTAAGCAATGTTACCCTCAATGGTATCCGAAAACAGGAAGATATCCTGCATGGCTGTCGCGATGTTTTCTCTCAACAGTCTTAAATCCAGCTCCTTGATATCGGTTCCGTCAATGAGCACCTTGCCCTCGGTGCAATCGTAGAAGCGGCCTATCAAGTTCATCAAGGTGGATTTTCCCGCACCTGTAGGGCCAATGATGGCCACGGTCTGACCCGGGTCAGCCGTAAAGCTTATATCCTTGAGCACCTGCTCGTCGCCGTAGCTGAAGCCGACATGCTGGAACTCGACCCTTCCCTGAATGGTATCCTTGGGTGCCAACGCTTCTAGATTTGCGATCTGAGGCTCCGTTTCCAATAAAGAGATAATCTTTTCACCCGACGCCGCAAAACGCTGAATATCGTTAATGAGCCAGCCCACCATGCGCATGGGGTTGTTGAGGGCCCAAATAAAGCTGTTGAATGTTACGAGGGCGCCAATGGTGAGGGGGCCTTTGATCACCAGAATACCCCCGACCAGGATCATAACCACCATCAGAGAGCTTGCCAAAGAATCAATAACCGGCAGGTACTTTCCCCACACCCTGGCCGAGTCCATATTCTTTTCGCGATACGCACCGTTTTGCTTCTCGAACTTCTCAATCTCGTAGCCTTCCTTTGCAAAGGCCTTGACCACCCGGTTGCCGCTGATATTTTCCTGAACCACGGTATTGAGCTTGGAGAACTGCTCACGGATATTAAAGAAGGTGGGCTTGACCTCTTTTGATAGCTTTAAAGCGAAGTAGCCCGTGAGAGGCGTTATGGCAAACATGAACAGCGCAAGGGGCACATTAATGGTAAACAGCATGACAACGGCAAACAGAAAGATGACGCCGTTTTCAAAGACCATATAAATGACCCAGGCCAGAAAATGCCGAACGGCATCCATGTCGCCTGTCATTTTAGCCATGATATCCCCGGTGCGGGTCTTGTTGAAAAAGTTAAAATCAAGACTCTGAATCTTTAAATAGATATCCTCTCGTATTCTTTTGAAGATGTTCTGCGAGACATCCTCAAAGATCAGCTGGAAGGTATACCGGATGATGGATTTCACCAGAGTGCTAGCCACCATGATGCCCAGGATTGTCATTAACAGCTGGTTCTGTCCCTGCTTGATAATCGTGTCCACAATGATGCCGGAAAGATAGGGATTGACCATGGCCAGAGCGGCAGCAATCAGAACGAAAAGAAGGCCAAGGAACATTTTGAAGCGATAGGGCTTGATATAGCCCCATATCCATCGGAAAGACATGTTCATTACCACCTAAACATTTTGGAAGTTTTATAAGGTACAGCTTAAACCTCTTAAGCTTCGATTTCAAGTCTTACATCTTGATAAAGGATCCTATTTTTTTCGACACTTTCCTTCTTCCAGTAATTATAGATTGAGAAGAGTATATTTTTTATGTTAACTTATTAGAGTGATCTTACATTTTTGGGGGTAAAGTATTGTGAATGAGAGGAATAAAACCTCAAAGCTTCGTGCAGTAATGAATTATGCGGCTAAAAAGTTTATGGGTATGAACAAAGGAAGCAAATTGATGCTTAAGGTTGCCGCCTTAATCTTTTTTGCTTTCCTCCTGGTATCCCTTTTTCTTGCAGTTGCGCACCTTACCGGCCTCGTACGCTTTGACGGGCAGGTCCAGCTGATTCAGTGGATTGTGCTTTATTCGTTCAGATTTTGGGTATTGCTGGTGTTCGGCGCTCTGATATTGGACACGCTGATCAACAGATAAAGGAAGGCTGGTCTGAAGCCGCCTTCTTGTCTTTACTAAAGTTAGCCAAGCCCGAGTAACGAAAGATAAGAATTAACCTTGCTCAAAGGAGCAAGAAATTAAGTTAAGCGTGTGCAGGGTACTAAAAATCAAGGGCCAGGCTGAAGTGACCTATTCATCAATCGGTTATGAAATACCCTCTCAGCTTTAGCTGCGTTGAATCTCTAAACATACAAAAGAAAAGGCTTTTAGGCACTAGCTCAAGACGATTCAGACGTTAAATCACTAAATTGCAAAAGAAAAGGCTTTAGGCACTAACCCGTGGCGATGTAAGAGAGAAGTTGGACACCAAATATACTTTAGGAAAGCTTCTATTGAGCTTAATCTCTTGGTTTTAGGTTTTACGGAAGCCTGAATAACACAGTTAAATCCTACAGCTATTATAGAGACACGAGAAAATGCCTTACGAAAGACAAAATAATTGATGTACGAATGATAAATTCACTTAAATGACTCATGATGGAAAACCTCCCTAATATAGATTTAAAGGACTGCATTGCGCAGTCCTTCTTTTTATCCCGATAACGTTATTTAATTTTGACGTAATCAAGGGTGGGTACCATCTCTATCCAGGTTTGTCCCCTGTTGAGCGTTATAGGCTTGCCGTCCTCGGCCAAATAGGTTGTCTGAGCATCTCTGGCCTTTTTGGACCATTTGATGGGCACAGCCTTCCCGCCTGTGATAAACCAGCCATCGCCCGAACCGACGTCCTGAAGGGCGACACGGCCATACTTATCATCCTTGATCTTGGGTGAAGGAATCTCCTGGATGATGATG
>JAOABT010000645.1 GCA_026418215.1 Clostridia bacterium
AGATGTGTATAAGAGACAGAGACACTCCTCTCACGATGCGTGTGAATTTTTCCATGAGGTCTTCAGCAATCTTCTCGGCGCGGCAGATGATCATGATGGTATCATCGCCGGCTATGGTTCCGACGATATCGTTCCACCCGAGGGCATCAACGGTGGCGGCCACTGCCTGGGCCATGCCCGGAAGGGTCTTGATGACCAGAATGTTGTTGGCATAGTCGCAGGACATGAAGGCTTCCTTGATGATGACCAGCAGTCTGTCATTCATGCTGCCGCCCTCGGTGTGCATGACAGAATAGCGGTATTTGCCTCCGGGAGTCATCACCTTCACAAGACGCAGCTCCTTGATATCCCGTGAAATGGTGGCTTGTGTCACATCCATTCCGATTTCTCTAAGCTTGTCGGCGAGTTCATCCTGGGTTTCAATCTCGTAGTTCTCAATGATGTCCAGGATTTTGGCGTGTCGATTGTATTTCATACCTACCTCCAGATATTAAAAGGCCTAATCGCACTGACCGTGTATTTTGGCCCTGAGCACGTCGTAAAAGTTTACATGGGACACTGACGCAAAATAGACATTGTTACGCGAGGCCGTGACGCAGACCAGATCGCCCTGCTCGAGCTTGAAGCCTTCCTGGCCGTCCAGGGTGAGCATGGCATTGATTTCATATTTATCTTCAATAATAACCTTAACCGTTTTAGATTCTGATGCAATAAAGGATCGGGAATAGAGAATGTGGGGGCAAATCGGTGAAATGACCATGCAGCGCATGTCAGGCTGGACAATGGGACCGCCTGCCGACAGGGAATAGCCTGTTGAACCCGTTGGCGTTGCCACGATAATACCGTCGCCGGGGAACGAATCCACAAACTTGTCGTCCAGGTCCACCTGAAGCCTTAAAATGCGGGACAGGGCCATGCGGGACACAACGGCGTCATTGATGGCGATATCCTGGAAAACAGCTTTTCCGTCGCGAATGACCGACACATCCAGAACCATTCTGGGCTGTACGGTAAAAGTGCCTTGGGCAAGGCGTTCAATGGCCGACTCAATATCACGCGTCTCCACCTCAGCCAAAAAGCCCACGCTTCCTTTATTGATGCCAAGCACGGGCTTTTCATAAAGATAGGCCTCACGAGCAGCCTTTAAAAAGGTGCCGTCACCGCCAACGCATATGATAAAATCAGCATCCTCGAACATGGTTTCGGAGGCTGTTGCAGGTAAACAGATACCGCTCTTCGTCTCATGTGAGACTAAGGCTTCAAAGCCCTTTTCAATGAGCTTTCCAACAATAAGCTTCGTATGGGTATAGTCAACATCTTTATCCTTGTTGACGGCGATTCCGATTTTCTTCAAATTATCACTACCTAAAAAGTCAATCACCATCTATTATACAATTATCGCGCATATTAATACAACCCTGGCTTTTTACTGTGCCAGGGCTGTACTTTCAAGTCGCTTTATGGAAGGACGTCATTTAAAAGCGGTGATTCAAAGTCACCGGCAAGGATCTCCATGTAGACCTCATCATGGTAGCGGCCGTTGACATAAATGGACTGGGCTCTCCGGCCGAACGGCCTGAAGCCGACCTTCTCGTAGGCTTTGATCGCACGCTCGTTATAGGCAAAGACTCGAAGCATGATGTTATTGAGATTAAGCACCTTAAAGCCATAGGCCAAAATAACCTCGAGGGCTTCAACGCCGTAGCCCTTGCCCTTATGGGCTTCATCCCCGATAAACAAGCCCACCTCAGCGGTTCTGGAGATATGATTGATCCCCATGAGCGAGCAGTTGCCGATAAGCTCATCGCTTTCCTTCAAGACGATTGCGTAATTATGTCCTTCCTTGGCCATGGCCTCAACAAATTCACGCTCTTTACCAAGGCTGAAATTCCCGACGGCCTGCCCAAGGTTAATGGTCATGGACAGATCGTTCATCCACCGGGTATACAGCTCCGAATCCTCGGGGTTCATGGGAGAAAGGTAAATGTGCTTGTTTTCAAGCTTCCTGAAGTACTTCATACTCCAAACCTCCCTTTACTTTTCTCTCTATCATAACCCATCAGATTCTAAAAATATATCCCTTATTTTCCAAATCCAGCTTGCCGTCCTTGACCACAATGGTGGAGCCGTCAATCTGGTTTTCATAGACACCATCCGGTACTTTAGGGCCATTTCCGAACATATCCCTCTGAGTCAGATCAAGCTCTCCAATCTTGTTGCCAACATTGAACACGCCTAAAAGCTGCTGGTCTTTATACTTATAGGAGGCATAAATAACGCCCTTCTTCTCGGTGTAGTGGATCTTGTAGATGCCCTCTTCAAAGATCTTGTGCTTCTTGATGGCCGCAAGCCTTGCAATGTAGTCGGAGAAGCCTGCTTCAAGTCCGCTCCAGTTGATTTTATCCACGTCAAAGAGGTCTGGCTGATGGGTTTCCAACGCTTCCTGCCCCGCATAGATCAGGGTGGCTCCCTTTTCAAAGAAGAGGAACGCCGTCCAGGTCTTGAGCTGCTCCAGATTCGGAATCACAGCATGTGCCCTCATGTTGTCGTGATTTTCAAGGAAGCGCAGCTTGACGTAATTCTCAGGATAGATGCTTTCCTGCATTCTTTTGTGCTTCAGAAGGTCCTCAAGGGTTCCGTCCCCTCTAAAATAGGATGTGAATTCGGGATGCGTATCATAATCATAGCAGATGTCGAAGGCCTCAAAGGTTTCACAATCCGAGGCACAATAGAAGCCCGCATCGCGAACGGCCTCGAGAAAATGTGGATGCACGGTTTCGGCAAGCCAGATGACCTCGGGGTTGATGGCCTGAACAGCCCTCCTTGCCTCCATCCAGAACTCCATGGGAACAAAGGGTGCTACATCGCAGCGGAAGCCATCCACACCCATGGCAGCCCACTTAACAAGGGCATCAATCTGGGCCTGCCAGAGATCCCTGTTGCCATAGTCCAAATCTATAATGTCAGCCCAGTCGGCTATCTTGTTGCCGAACTTGCCATTCTTCCTGTAATAGAAATCATCGTGTTCTTGGGTATAGACTGCATCATGGGAGGTATGGTTGTAAACCACATCAATCATGACGAGCATCCCCTTGGCATGAATGCCGTCCACCAGCGCCCGGAAGTCATCCTCGGTGCCGTATTCGGGGTTGATACCCTGATAATCCTTAATGGAATAGGGACAGCCAAGGCTTCCCTTTTTATTGACCTCACCGATGGGATGGATGGGCATGAACCAGACAATATCGGTACCCAAGGCCTTAATTCTGTCCAGATCCTCGGCTACATCCTGAAAGGTTCCATTCTTGCCGTGATTTCTGACGAAAACCTCATAAATAACTTTGCTTCTAAGTGTTTTAGGCGTATCTAATGCCATAAAGAACCCCTTTCTTAGTTAGATTGATTTTACACGGGAGCGGAACAGCCTGAAGGCGTAACGGCCCACATCAAATATACCCACTATTATCATAACAGCTAACACGCCGCGGAAAATACTGTTAAGGATTTTTGTAATACTTTCGTTGGCAGCATGGCCGGGGAGATTGCCAACAATAAGGCTGGGGCCGTTCATGAGCATGACAGCTAAAAGGACAACCCCCAATGAGCCAAGGATTTCCAACGCGAAAGTATACCAGTTGTATTTACCCTCAGCTAATAGGAGAATAAGCTTTAAAAAGGCCAGGGCAAAAAGGGTATTAATGATCGGAAGATAGTGTCTTAATATCTCCATATTCACAGCCGAGACATAGTCCTGTGTTCCAAAACGCACAACACCTAGAAATTCAGGATAGAAGTTCAGCAGGATAAAGAAAATTACCGTAAAGAGCAAACCGACAACCATCTTAGAGGGCTTAATCTTTTCAAAGCGGGTAGGAACCTCAGGCAAATCCTTGGGACTCCAATCTGATTCAAGCTTTTCCAAAGTGGGTTCGGAACCGGCATTCACACGCTCAGTAATGGCAAAACCAATGGTTACGGCACCTACTGTACTTAAAAAGGCATCCACCAGCGAGCCGATAAGCTTGCCGACATCCTGGTAAACGACTCCCCGAGCGGCTGCCCCTATAACAAAGGCAATCGTAATGCCAACCAGCGCCGCAGCTAAAGCAATCTTTAATACCAGCATATACAAATCAAAAAAGCGAGGTCCAATGATAGAGCTGCCGTTTCCATAATAATTAGCGGCCATCTTGGCTGGTGAGCCCAGCTCCTCCAGCACCTCGATAATTTCTTGTTCCGTAGCCTCCCGCCCTTGGCCTTTCTCATCGAGGGCGTCCATAATCAGCGACCTTAATTCCTTTTCTATATCGTCCCTGCTCTTGGCTGGCAAGCGCCTGACGACGGCGTAAACATAACGTTCAACCAAATTCATATTTGTTTCCTCCTAATCCAAAACCGACTTCATGACGGCAACCATTTCATTCCAGGCTTGCTTGAGCTTTTCAAGCACATTTTGACCTTCTTCGCTTAACACATAGTACCTTCGGGGCCGCGATTCCTCAAGGGACCAATCGCTTTTTAGGAGTCCCTGCTTTTCAAGCCTTCTTAAAAGCGGATACAGGGTGCTCTGGTCAATTTCGAGCCCATTAGACTTTAAATCCTGAACCAGCGAGTAGCCATATTTCTTTTCTCTGAGCTGACCCAGAACGCTTAAGACCAGCGTCCCCCTCCGAAGCTCCAGCACCAGGCCCTCGTAAACCAAATCCTTATCTGACAACTTATCACTTCCTTATATGGTGTAGTTGCTATTACTTTCATTTTCATTATACTGTATATCATACACTATTGTAAATATCAAAATAGTAATTCTTTGAAATTCTTTTTTAGAAAGGATTCAATACTTGATGTTCTCTCAAGCCAGCGCCTTTTGAGACTTAATTTTTTGTAGACGGACGGCTATGCAAACCTCATAAAAGGCTAAGCTTTTCCTAATTCCTGTCTTTGTCGTTTGACTATTTTCAAAAACAGGCCATCATTGCGGTCAAAGAAACAGTTATAAGAAAGCTCGCGGCTGAATTTTCAGCTCAAAGGAAGGGAAAGCTGAAACATATTGATCTTCTAAAGGAGAGGCTGTCATGCATGAAAGAACCATACGGGATCTCAATGAACTGATCAGAAGACAGGAAGCCATGGTTGAATCTTACGCAAGGCTTGCTCATGACGTGAAGGATGACGAGCTCAGGGAAAATTTCAAGGTTTTTCAAGAGAACCATTTCAAGCAGATGATGGTTATTTCGGATCGTGTCATGGAGCTGGGAGGAGAACCCAAATTCAAGGTAGGGCTTAGGGGCGTTATGGATGATTTGCGTCATCGCAGGGGTAAAAAGGATATCACTGACCTTGAAACGGCTAAAATTGCCATAAGCGGTGAAAAGACAGATATTGAAAAGATTGAGAGCTATAATCTGGGCGAGGTTGACGCCACAAGCCTGGAGATCATCCAAAAGCTCATTGAAAGAGATGAAGAAAACATAAAAGCGCTGGAAGCTTTTATCCAGCGCTTTGAGATTCAGTGAGCAATCGCTTGCAGGGGGTTACGCCTTGTCATGAGCCTTCACGACTGATATTGACCATTCCGTGAAGGCTTAAGGTTCCAATTCAATCTGCCAAGAGCCAGCATTTGTCGGATTGAACCATGTAAACGGATTGGGTGTCATCAGCAAAACAGAAGGAGACGGCCTTGATCTCCTGCTTGGAATAAAATAGGAGTACAAATAGTTGGTGATGTTTTAAGCGCAACTGGAATCTCTTGTCTTTTAGTATATCGGAATAAGGTCCGTTAACAATACAAATAATAAAGGATGGCAAAATCTTTATAGCTTTGGAGGATGAATATGGATAAAACAACACTCGATACACTGAATCAGCTTTTAAAGGGCGAAGAAATGGCAATCAGCTCCTACGCCAAGTTTATACATGACGCAGAGGATGCGAATCTCAAAAATGAATTCAAAAACATCCAAAAGGAGCATAACAAGCACGCCCAGCTTTTATCCGAAAGAATCATTGAGCTCGGTGGAACTCCCCAGTATGGTACCGGTGTCGCAGGTGTCATGGCCGATGTCCGCTATGCCTTTGAAAGCATGGGTGACCGAAAGGATTACGATGTTTTGAAGGAAGCCTGGCACGGCGAGGATCAGGGTGTAGCGATGGCTGAAAAGGTTGCAGACGATAAGCTTGATGATAAAAGCCGCGTTCTGGTTCATGACATCATGCAGATGGATCATGACCATATCAGAAAGCTTGAAAAGCTTCTGGACGAGTACCGCATCCAGTAAAAAACTGATGCTTTACAAATTGGAAAATCACGCTATAATAGGAATTACAAAGGCTTTGAAGGGAAGAGTAAATTTGCTCCAAGCCGCAAAGAGAGCCCGGTTGGTGGGAAAGGGCAGGCAAAGACAGATTGAACATGGTCCCGGAGCTTTGAGGGCGAACAAATTATTGGTCAGCTCTCAACGGACGCACCCGTTAGCATGCTAGGGTATAAGCTTATAAAGCCGTACTCGAAGAGGATTCTGCCGCGAGGCAGCATCAAACAGGGGTGGTACCACGAAGCTATGAGCTCTCGTCCCCAAGTCGTAAGACTTGGAGGTGAGGGCTTTTTTGTTGCCCGTTGACATTGAAATTGTTTAACTACAATCGGCCACGATGGAGTTTTTAGAACCATAGGGTTTTCTGTGAAAGGATGATAGTATGAATATTTTTATAGGCGGAGCCTGGCCCTACGCCAACGGCTCCCTCCATATCGGACATCTCTCTTCGTTACTTGGCGGTGATATCTTAGCAAGATATTTTCGTTTAAAAGGCGATCAGGTTTTATATGTGTCAGGAAGCGACTGCCATGGCACCCCCATTACCTTGAGGGCTAAAAAAGAGGGCGTGTCACCCGAAACCATTTCGAGCCGCTATCATGAGGAATTTTCCGATTGCTTCAAGCGTTTGGGCTTTTCCTATGACAGCTACGGCCGAACCGATTCCGAAGAACATAAAGCCTTTGTTTCAGAGTTCATCACCGCTCTATATGAAAAAGGGCAGCTTTATGAGTCTTCGATCGATCAGGCCTTCTGCCCCGTTTGCAGCCAGTTTCTGCCTGACCGCTTTGTCACAGGCTTATGCCCCCATTGCGGTAAACCCGCCAAGGGCGACCAATGCGATCACTGCGGCAGCCTTTTGGACCCGAACCAGCTGCTGGAGAGAAAATGCGGTGTCTGCGGCGCTGAGCCCGAGTTCAGAGCGACCACCCATCTCTTTCTTCCACTTTCCCAATATGAAGAACAAATTCGCGACCGTCTAAGCCATGCCCGAGGCTGGCGCGCTAACGCCATTGGCATGACCCAGCGCTATTTGGATGAGGGCTTAAGAGACAGAGCCGTGACGCGCGATATTGAATGGGGCATCCCTGTACCCATTAAGGGCTACGAGGACAAGAAAATCTATGTTTGGGTGGAAGCCGTGCTGGGCTATCTGTCAGGCGCCAAAACGGCTGCTCTGGAACAGAATAAATCCTTCGAAGCCTTCTGGCATCAGGATGCTGAAGCAAAGCATTATTACGTCCACGGCAAGGATAACATCCCGTTTCATACCGTCATCCTGCCTGCGCTTTTACTTTCAAGAGGTGAGCAAAAGCTTCCCGACAGCATCATTTCAAGTGAATATGAGACCCTCGAGGGTAAGAAAATTTCCACCAGCAACAACTGGGCGGTTTGGGTGCCCGACCTCATCAGCCGGTACGACCCCGACACCATACGCTTCTTCTTTATTGCCAACGGACCCGAGAGAAAGGATTCGGATTTTTCATGGCAGGAATTCATTCAGACTCATAATACCGAGCTTGTGAACCAGTTTGGCAATCTGGTTAATCGAACTCTGGTCTTCTTAAAGAAAAGCTATGACCTTACCGTTCCGGAAGGTACGATCGAGCCCGAAGTGGGCCGGTTCATAGCCGAGACCTACGAGACATGCGGAAAAGCCATTGAGCAAGGCGCCTTCCGTGAGGCCCTCGAGTGCGTCACGGGTCTGGTCAAGCTCGGAAACCGTTACTTTGATGAGCAAAAGCCCTGGGTTACCGTCAAAGAAAGCAAAGACCAATGCTCACAAACGCTCTTTAACCTCATACAGCTGCTCTGTAACCTGTCGGTGCTTTTGGAACCCTTTATCCCCTTTGCAGCCGCAAAGCTCCGAAAGCTTCTGAATGCCTCTGAGCTTTTAAACATTAGCACCGAAGCTTCCCATGTTGCTTCCGACGAAAGTGCGCACTGGACGCCCCATTACATCCTTTCAGGCCACACCCTCTTCGAGCCGAGCATCCTGTTTGAACGATTGGATAAGAAGCTTGTCGAGCAAGAGCTGGAAAGGCTTAAGGCAGCAATCCAAGGCTGAAAGCTACTGCTTATATGAACTTTAACGTAAGGGGCACGTTAAAAGCATTGCTTCAGCGAATCACCGCTTAGGGCCTTGATAAACAGGGCAAGGCCCCTTCCGGGGATTATCAAAGGCTTTATACGTGAAACTTCTTCTGAAGATAAAGCCTGAGCTCCGAATTGTTGTTGATCATGATTAAAAATATCGCCGTCGGAATAAGAACCGCAGAGGTTATGGGGGACCAGGTCAGATCGAAATGGTGGAGCAAGTAAAGGTTGATAATCACATCAGCCCCAGTAAAAAAGATGACGGCAAAAAGCATGCTCATCCCGGATATCAGAAGGGGTTTGCTTTTTGCGGCCTTGGCAATGATAACAGCAATCAATGCCATGCTCGCAAGCAGGGAGATGATGGGAAGAGCAAGGGGCAGGAACCAGTCTCCTCCGGTCAGAGTATTCATGGCCGCAAGATAGCCTGCTGTGCCCAAAAACCAGATTACCACAACGGGAATAGGCCGGTTCCAGGTAAAAATGAGAGGCGCCGCAGCGTAAATCCAAATCAGAAAGAGCGAAAGCGCGGGGTACTGGGCCCATTCCATAAAAGCCCCCGAATAGAGATCCATGGAGATTAAAAAGAGAAGGATGGCAAAGATATCAACCGTTAATACAAGAAGAACCGTATTCCCCTTAAGCAGGGCGGGATAGGCGATCAATATCCATAAAAGGGCCAGCGATGCTATGGGATAGAACGACCAGGTCAGCGTGCCGGTGCTCTTAAAGTCTATGATAAAGGTCACCACCATGGGCAGAACGAGAAGAAATGTTACCAGAAACAAAAACCCCCTGCTGGGTACAAGGTTCAAGGTTGGTCTTCTTCGGCGCGGCATGTAATCCGGATAGGCGGAAACCGTCCCGCCGGCATCATGCTCCGGGGGCAGAATGACTTCTGTCTGACATAAGGGGCAGGCCTTGGAATCCTTTTGCAGCTCAACGCCGCACCGTACGCAATACGGCATACACAATCCATCCTCTCGTAAAAAATGCAGCCTTTAAGAAGACTTGACGTTGGTTTCCATTTTAACGGGAATTCCCATCTTAATGAGTCTTGTGAAAAAGAGCCTTTCCACATCGGTTTCTGCTATAATCCTTCCAAAGTTGATAACGAGCTTGTCACCATAGCTTGAAACAGCGCACTGGGTCTTATTGATGGGATTGGTCCCCAGAATAAAATCCACACGTTCCACCTCACGGGCCATGCCCTCAGGAAGCTTGACAAGCCCTACATTTGAAAGTGTTCCAGAGCAGAGCCCCTCACCCATTCGGGTATATAGAAAGGGCATAAGAAAGCGCTTTAGAAACATAGGGACGATGCGAACCGCCCAGCTTCGCTGCCCGCCGACATTTCGCGACAGGTAGCGGCTGATGGATTTCTCGTTGGTCTGGGTGATCATGGCCTCCCGAACCACCTGCAGAATTTCCTCGAAGCTGTATTTTCCTAAACGCGGATCTATTTCAGGGATAACAAATAACGAGAAATTCCTTAAGGTTTTGCTCGGGTAGATGCTTCTCATATTCACCGGCACCTGAAGCGCAATGGGCCGCTTTTGGGTATTCTTCTGCACACGGCTGTCCTGGAGCTCTTGAAGCGCATCCATATAAACAGCCACGAGCAGCACCGTTAGTGTTACATTACGTTTCTTTGCCTCTCTCAGGGCCGCTTCAAGAGGTATAATGCCCGTGGTGATCAACGTATTGATGGGAAGGGTGATGCTGCCATAAGGATGAAAGGCCGTTTTCCCCTTATCGGGAAGCGGCAGCGTGCTCTTATAGAAGCGGTTGTATGCGTCCTCGGCTTCCTCCTCGCAGGGAGCTCCAGTCAGAATATCTCCGGGTTCACCCGCTTCCTTTCCCACTCTTCCGAGATAATCATAGACCAGGGCTTTAAGAAAGGTCAGCCCTCCTGTCCCATCGGTGAGAATATGGCAGAACTCAACTGCAATACGCCTCTGCCAATAGCGCACGCGAAATAAAAAATGCGTTCCGCGGTTGGGATGAAGCCGTCCAAGAGCTGTCTCTTATACACAT
>JAOABT010000661.1 GCA_026418215.1 Clostridia bacterium
TTCATGCACGGGAAGCGCCAAAGTCAGAGGTTGCGAAAATTTGTCTTCGTATTGCCTGGCTTTAACGTTACAAAGGGGAGCATGAGCTAGAGAAGAAGTTTTTAGAGCATGCGCTTAGTAACTATAAGCTTGCCTATAAAAATGAAGACCTGACACAGGGGAAATTTGATGAATACACCTGCATGTTTATTATAGGGGAACTCAGCAAACGTCTTGAGCTTTATGAAGAAAGCACCCAATGGTTCAGCAGGCTCATTACCTGTTACTCTGATCCCCGTCAGAAGGAAAAGATACCTCAGAGGCTCATAGAAACGACAAGGGATCTTGTACAGGAAGTTAAGGCGCTTTCAGCTGTAAAAAAAGAGGAGGCCCAAAGTTGAAACTCGAAATTGGAAAGATTCCTAATGACCTATTAGATAAGCTTCTATCGCACTGCAAAGAATCCAGAAGAGCAGAGGTTTTAAGCCAGCCCAAGGTTGGGGAAGACTGCGCTGTTATTGACTTTTCACAAGATTTATGTGTGATAACAACCGACCCTATTACCGGGGCGGATGATGAAATTGGAACCCTAGGCGTTCATATTTCCTGTAACGATCTGGCTTCCGCAGGCGCTGAGCCGGTTGGCCTTGTGGTTACGGTACTGGCTCCTGAAAACACAGAGCTCGATACGCTTGACCGCCTCATGCAGCAGATCAACGAAGCGGCAGCAGAGCTTAAAGCCGATATCATAGGCGGCCACACAGAAATAACAGACGCCGTCAACCGTATTGTACTAAGCATTACAGCGATAGGAAAAGTGAAGAGGGAGCAGCTTGTTACAACTCAAGGCGCAAAGCCTGGCGACGCTGTTATATTGACAAAATATGCCGCAACGGAAGGAACGGCCATTCTGGCCTACCTCTTTGAGCAGGAGCTCACCCGGGAATTCGGGGAAGCTTTCGTTGAAAGCTCCAAGAAGCTGCTCGGCAGCATCAGTGTTGTGCCCGAAGGCCTTCTGGCCTCCCGGTACGGAGTTAACGCCATGCACGATGTTACCGAGGGCGGAGTTTTGGGCGCTTCCTGGGAAATACATGCCGCTTCCGGCTATGGTGTTGAAATCGACAAAAAGAGAATCCCTATCCTTGAGGAGACAAGGCGTATCTGCCAATTTCTTTCACTTGACCCCTTACGCCTCATTTCCAGCGGCTGCATGCTTATAACGACACCCAATGGGCCGGAACTGATACGAATTCTTCATGAAAGCAACATCAAGGCATCCATCATAGGCGAGGTAACTTTCGGCAGCGCATGTGTACTGAAGGACGATGATGAAGCTATTAATATTACAGCTCCAGAGGCCGATGAATTATACAAAGCGCGAAAAATGAAAGGATTGGTTTAATGGGGTCCCATCTCGCAGTTGAATGGCAGGTATTCTTCGGAGTATTTGTTTTCATATTTGGGCTATGCGTAGGCTCTTTCTTGAATGTTTGCATCTACCGGATACCCTTGGAGAAATCCATTGCTTTTCCTCCCTCCTGCTGCCCGGGGTGTGGTACAAGGCTTAAGCCTTTAGACCTGATTCCGGTTATAAGCTACATATTTCTCGGAGGTAAATGCAGATACTGTCAGAAAAAAATTTCCATTAAATATCCGCTTGTTGAGCTTCTCACAGGCATTACATGGCTTTTTATTTTCTTAAGATATGGTCTGTCCATAGAGACACTGGCGCTTATCTTTTTATTTACAGTCCTCATTCCTATTCTTTTTATCGACCTTGAGCACATGATTATTCCCGACGGGCTTGTTCTGACCGGCCTTATAGGCGGTGCGGCGCTTTTTATTTACCATATAGCTGTAAAGCCTTTTTCGCTGTATCAGTCATCGCTTTGGTACGCACCGCTCATTGGGGTGGTTTCTGCGTCAGGAATACTTCTTGTTGTGGCCTTGATTGGACTTGCCATTTACAAAAATGACGGAGCCATGGGCATGGGGGATGTGAAGCTTTTTTTGCCGATCGGCCTCTTCTTAGGCTGGAAATTAGCACTGCTTTCACTATTCATGTCGGTCATGCTTGGAGGCATTCTGAGTATCATCTTATTACTTTTCAAGGTGGTAGACCGGAAAAGTGCTATCCCCTTCGGGCCGTTTATCATACTCGGAACCTTTATTGCAGCGAACTATGGCATACAAATTCTTAATTGGTATTTTAGCTTGTGAAACTACCGCGTGGGCAAATCCGATCTATACGTATTTTAATAGCTAATTGATAACCGAGATAAAAATATAAGCCTTATAGAGAAAAGCACTGGTTATAGCCGTACCGGAAATTTTAATTTTGTTTATGTGCTAGTAGCTGAGGAAAAAGCCAAAGGCGTTTGTTTAAATGAAGCTGTTTGGCTTTTTTTATAGAGAACCTTGGGAAGTTCATAAACGAATGAGAGAAATATAGTAATTTATATTGTTATTTATGTTATCTTAGTATACAATCAAAATAGCTCCTAAACCGCTCCATAAAATGGTTCGCGGCATAGTTCGCTAAAGTTCGACAAAGGTTATTGAATGTGTCACTCATCCTTTTAAGCAGATTTATAAATGGAAAGGATAGTATGCCATGGCCTATCAATCGAAACAGGAATCGGCTTTTAAGAAGTTCATCAAAGAGAATAAATCACTTGCCTTCATGCTCCCGATCTTGGCTGTTTTAGTCATTGTCCTCATTATTATCTATTCTGGTGTATTCAACAAAAAGGCAGCACCGGCGTTGGCCTCTGTGACTACTTCACCTTCAGCCTCGGCCAATCCTTCTAATTCTTCAAATGGAGGAGAGCCAACGGGCGGGCAGCCACAGGTTGAAGTTCTTCCGCAAATCGTACGTTCAACAAGTTCAAGTGCTGTTGAAGTCGTTAAGGATCCTTTCGAAACACCGATGAAGCTAACCGGAATCGTCTATTCTAATGATCGGTCAGCGGCTATTGTTCAATGCGGAGGCATATCCTACATCGTTCAGTCAGGTCAAACCATTGGCGATAGTTCTTGGGAAGTCACACAAATTGATAAAGATACAATAACCATTGCATCAAACGGTAAAAGCCTGGAGCTGGAGCTGACTGATGGTGCCACTGTTTCCGAGGGTCAATGAGGAGGTTACCAATATGTTAAGGAACAAAAGTCAAAAAACCATTTTCGTTTTATTTCTAACAGCTGCACTCATCATCTCAGGCATGACAGCCTATCCGGCACTGGCATCTGATGAAGCGGCATTCAAGGATTACACAGTAAAAAAAGGCGACAGCCTTTCAAGTATTGCCAAAAGCTATGGCGTTACTGTGGATCAGTTAGTCCAGGACAACAGCATTAAGGATAAAGAAACCATTATACCCGGAACTGTACTTAAAGTAAGGACTACAGCGCCTTCAAGCGATGCTTCCGTGCAGACTTCCGTGCAGGATGGTAATGTGACCATGGATGTCCGCAATGCTGATATAAGAGACGTTCTTTCAGCCATTGCTGTTAATATGGGTAAAAATATCATTTTTACAGGAGAAGCCAAGAGCGTTAACTTTAACGTTCAGGAT
>JAOABT010000663.1 GCA_026418215.1 Clostridia bacterium
ATGTGTATAAGAGACAGCTCTGGGAGTGCTTGACCATGTGGGCTGCATCTCGGTGGGGCAAGGCCCTATCAAGCCCGGAGCAGGGCTTAAAAAAGAGCTTCCTGCCGTGGGTGACATGCATATTACCGGTGTTGTGAACACAGGCGGCTTTATGGACTTCCTTGTGCTTCAGAGCACCAGGCTGTCTGTGGTTATGAAAATGGCCGATGTTATTGCCCGCGGTCTTCATATGGCGTTCAATGAATCCTCCTCAGTGTCTTTCAGAGATACCTTGTCACTTACCCAAACCAACTAAACTTTTTGTTTTTTCGTGGATGATGGTGGTAAATACTTTAACACTTAAGGCAATAGTTGAAACTGCCTTAGGGGTGAAGATAAAATGGAAGTAATCACCATGAGAATGAAGAAAGGAGTTTAGAGTATGGAGAAGTGGGTTTGCACCATTTGCGGCTATGAATACAATCCCGAGGTTGGAGATCCCGACGCAGGAATTGAGCCGGGCACAGAATTCGAGGATCTTCCCGAGGATTGGGTTTGCCCTGATTGCGGCGTCGGCAAGGATATGTTTGAAAAGGCATAAGCCTATGCGTTCTTAAAGAGATTCATAAATTTACTTACAAAGGATGTAAGGCCTTTGCCTGTGATGCGGGCATCGTTGCCGCGCTGATCGCGGGCTTCCTTTTCGGCCAGCTCTCTGATTGCCTTTGCGACATCGGAGGAGGGTTGAGAAAGGGCAAAGGGTGCCTGATCCTTTATGGAACGGCTGACAATCCTGGATTCGGGAATATAGCCAAGAGGCTCAACAGAATAGTTCAAAAAATTCTTAACGACCCCGGTGATGCGCTTGAGTACCTCAGTGCCTTCTGCCGGGGTTTCGCATTTATTCACAATGAGTTTCATGGAAACGTCGCGATTCTCTTCCAGAATGACCTTAATAATAGAATAAGCATCGGTTATGGCATGGGGCTCCGGAGTGGTTACCACCAGGGGCTCATCAGATGCAAATATAAAGCTTGTGACGTTCTTGGAAAGGCCTGCCCCCGTATCAATAAGAACATAATCATAATGGCTTTCCAAATAGGTAAAGCCGCAGGTAATGCGGTTGTATTCGGCAGGGGAAAGATTCGCCAGCTTTTGAATGCCGCTGCCTCCTGCTATGATATGAATGCCGCCCGGGGCCTCGGCAATGACCTCATTGATGCCCTTTTGTCCGTCGATGACGTCGACAATGTTATACCGGGTATTGGTTTTAAGTAGTACATCCACATTGGCCATGCCCAGGTCGGCATCGAGAAGCACAACCTTTTTGCCCAGCTTGGAAAGTGAAATGGCATAGTTAATGATAAAGCTGGTTTTTCCTACGCCGCCCTTGCCGCTTGTAACTGTTATAAACTTGCAGCTTTTTGATGACGACTGGTTTTCGGTAACGTTGGGATGCGTGGGCATCCGCACAAACAGGGAATGCTCAGAAACATTGCGGTATAGGATTTCAGAGGTAAAGGAGAGGATGTCGGCGCCTGTGTTGATGCGAAGATTTAGAACAAAACCTACGTTAAGAGGTATAAACAGCCCCTTGTAGCAGGGCATACTAATACATAGCATGTCCTTGTCAACGGCTACGACCTTGCTTTCATAGACGTTTTTGTAAAACGCGGAGTTGGTGGTGAGCGATATCTCCTGGCCTGGCTTTAAATCGTCGATTCCCATTGCTAATCACCGCTTTAATGCAAAAATGGAAAATTAAACAGTCTTGATTTTTCACTTGCTACCTATTATATTATAGTAAAGGTTTTTCGCTGACAAGATACGTCATAAAGTGGCATAAACAGACAGTTAAAAAAATTCTAAAAACATATTGACATGTGATTCGGGATTTTGTATACTGTAAAAGCCGCGAGTGAGTGTGGCAAAAACGAGAAAGCATGGGAGCATAGCTCAGCTGGGAGAGCGTCTGCCTTACAAGCAGGATGTCATAGGTGCGATCCCTATTGTTCCCACCATATGGCCCGGTAGTTCAGTTGGTCAGAACGCTAGCCTGTCACGCTAGAGGTCGACGGTTCGAGCCCGTTCCGGGTCGCCATTTATCTACTAAAAGTTTATCTTTTAGTAGAAATTTGCCCAGATAGCTCAGTTGGTAGAGCAGAGGACTGAAAATCCTCGTGTCGCTGGTTCAATTCCGGCTCTGGGCACCAAAGGGTTTTTGCCCAGAGCAAAACCCTATATGTGCGGGATTAACTCAGTGGTAGAGTGTCACCTTGCCAAGGTGAAAGTCGCGAGTTCGAATCTCGTATCCCGCTCCACAAAAGAACCGCAGGGATCTATATCGGAAGATATAAACTGCGGTTTTTAAATTGAAAGTCATGGCATTCCGCAAGGTATGCCATCTATACGGCGCCATAGCCAAGTGGTAAGGCAGAGGTCTGCAAAACCTTTATCCCCCAGTTCAAATCTGGGTGGCGCCTCCATACAAAAGCCTTTAATCTGTTGAAGATTAGGGGCTTTCCTTTTCCGC
>JAOABT010000009.1 GCA_026418215.1 Clostridia bacterium
GATGTGTATAAGAGACAGAGCTATAGTAACTTCAAGTGGAACCAGGTAGACAGCAATGCGTGCGCTGTGAGGTTTCTGCAACCGAGAACAACGCCTTCGCGCTGACCTCTAACGGAAAAATAAAGGGTTGGGGCATGAACCTCCATATGGGAGATGGCAGCTGCGACTGGCTTAATGCTAAGGATTCCAAGATATTGAAGCCTACTGACCTGAGGTTTTCAATTCATTAGCTTTTTTGCAGCGTTCATTTCATGAGAATCAATATCCACAATGTTCTAAAGAGCCGGCAGCGCGTCGGCTCTTTCTGCTATGATAGCAGCACTTACAGTATCTATTTGACTTGTTATATTCCAATGCTTAACAGCCGGGGAACGGACTAATACCGATTAAGAGTGGCTTTTTCGTGGTACAATGATAATGTGAATTGAGGTGGATTATGGAAAGTAATCTGAAGGTGTTGTTCGTTGCGGCGGAATGTACCCCTTATATCAAGGTAGGCGGTCTGGGAGACGTTGCCGGTGAATTGCCGCTTAAGCTTAAGGAATTAGGTGTTGACGTCAATATTGTCATTCCGGCTAACAAGGATATGGAGGTCCCAACTCAGTACAAGGGTGATTTTCCTGTGAATCTGGGCTGGAGGAATGAAACGTGTGTGGTACGTGAGGTCATAAATGCCCCTGTTCCCACGTATCTGGTTGATAATTACCACTATTTTGGGAGATCGGGGGTTTATGGCCACCGGGACGATCCCGAACGCTTTGCCTTTTTTTGTATGGCTGTTTATGAGATGCTTCAGCATTTCGACTATAAGCCCGATGTCATTCATCTGAACGACTGGCACACGGCCCCGCTTGCCATGCTGATCCGTGAAAACGAGCGTGAGCATCCTCACTTTCATGAAATAGCCCTGCTTTACACCATTCATAACCTGGAGTACCAGGGCGTCAGCGGCAGGAACATCTTCGCCATGTTCGGGGTGAAGGATGTTGTCTTTAAAACGACCAAAGTCGAGTATTACGGCTGCTTCAACGCCATGAAGGCGGGGCTAAATTATGCCGATATCATCACCGGTGTCAGCAAAACCTTCTCTCATCAAATGCTGTCGCCTGAACACGGGTTTGGCCTCGAAGGCGTCGTCCAAAGCAGAAAGTCAGCCTTGCGAGGGGTCATTAACGGCATCAATACATCGCTGTGGAATCCTGAAACCGATGCGCTGCTTGTCAATACTTACAACAGCGAAGGGCTTCTAAAAAAGCGTGAGAACAAACGACAGCTTAAAAAGGACCTGGGTCTTGATGAAAAGGATGTTCCGCTGTTTGCGTCTGTGACCCGGCTTGTTCCCAATAAGGGCTTGGACCTTCTGGAGGGCGCTGCAGAATACATTGTCAAGGAGGGCGGACAGTTCATTCTGCTCGGGAGTGGCGAAAAATACTATGAAAACGTCTTTATGCGGCTGATGGACCGTTATCCCGGCTCCATCTCCGTTAATCTTGAGTTTAATAATGCAAAGGCGCACCGCATCTACTCCGGCAGTGATTTCTTTTTGATGCCTTCGCGCTATGAGCCTTGTGGAATAAGCCAGCTTATTGCCATGCGCTATGGCACCATCCCCATTGTGCATAAGACGGGCGGACTTGCCGATACAGTGCTCGATGCAGGAAAAAATACAGGCGAGGGCACAGGCTTTACATTCGCCACCTATTCCATGGATGCCTTCCAAAGAGCGCTTAAGAAGGCCTTCGGTATTTATAAGGATGAAAGTGCTTTAAGTGGGCTCATTAAGAGGGCAATGAGCAGGGAATCCTCATGGGAGGAGCCCGCCAGAGAATACCTGTCACTTTATGAAGAAGCAAGAAAAGAAAATCAAAAGCGAAAAACCAAGGGGAGGAAGACGTTATTTGAGGAAAAAGGAAAAGGCGAAAGCCATATTTGATACGCTTGAGCTCTTGTATCCCGATGCCGACTGTTCCCTCGATTATATGGACCCCTTGCAGCTTTTGATAGCCACACAGCTTGCGGCCCAGTGTACAGACGCTCGCGTCAATATTGTGACCAAGGAGCTCTTTCAAAAGTACCGCACGGTGGAGGATTATGCCGGGGCATCGCTCGAGGAGCTTGAACAGGACATCAAGCCTACGGGCTTCTACCATAACAAGGCCAGGAACATTAAAGAATGCTGCATCAAGCTGCTTAAGGATTACAACGGACAGATTCCCGGTACCATGGAGGAGCTGACAAGCCTTCCGGGTGTGGGAAGAAAGACGGCCAACGTCATGCTGTCTACCATTTTTCATAAGCCCGGCGTCATTGTAGATACCCACTGCACGCGGCTTTCCAACCGCCTCGGCCTTACGAAATCCGAAAACCCGGATATCATCGAGCAGGACATCATGAAGCTCCTGCCCCAAAAAAGGTGGGCCAAGTTTTCACATAATTTGGTCTATCACGGACGTGCCATTTGTCAGGCAAGAACCCCGAAATGCGAAGTTTGCAGTATTTTGCCATATTGCGATTACGGCAAAAAAAAGTTAAAATAAAAGATGAACCCTTTGTTAGAATAACAGGAAATATGTCAGCAACAAAAGATAATGGGGGATTCAGATGGTGTCCAATGAGGGTCTTTCAAAAGGTCAAATGCCCGAGGATGCAATATTTGCTCTTGATATCGGTACCCGTACCGTCATCGGAGTCGTAGGCGTTCAGCAAGATGAACGCTTTATTGTGCATGCTGTCGAGATTATTACCCATCAAAGCCGGGCCATGCTCGACGGCCAAATCCATGACATCTCCAAGGTTGCGCAAGGGGTTATAAGGGTCAAGGAAGCCCTGGAACAAAAGCTGGGGTATTCTCTCACAAAGGTCTCCATTGCGGCCGCAGGACGCGTTTTAAAGACCTGTCAGGTCAGAGTGGAGCGTGACATTGACGAGGGGCGTGAAATTGATGCCCAGCTTGTCAGTGCCCTTGAAATGGAAGGCATTCAAAAGGCCCAGCTTGAAATTGAGCAGGGGCTTTCCCATAAAGAAAAGAACCAGTTCTATTGCGTAGGCTACAGCGTTGTCAGCTATTATCTCAATGACTATGTTATTTCCAGTCTCTTAGGCCACAAAGGCAGCAAGGTAGGCGTTGAGGTACTTGCCACCTTCCTTCCTCACATGGTGGTGGACAGCCTTTATACCGTTATGGAACGGACTGGCCTTGAGGCTGTCTCT
>JAOABT010000203.1 GCA_026418215.1 Clostridia bacterium
ACCTTGGGGACACCCTGCACCGTAAAAAGACGGGTGCCTTTCTCTTAAACGGTTTCAGCCGCTTAAAGAATGTTTCCTATGATGAGGGGTGGATGGACCTGGCCGTTTATTTATGCGGCTTTATCTGCCACTTTACGCTGGACCGCATGATTCATCCCTATGTCTATTGGGCATCGGATCAGTGGATTTGGGCCGTAGACGGCACTCCCCGGAAGGTCACCCACCAGCAGGTGGAGATCTCGCTGGACGTCTTATACTGGCGGGAGGCAAAAGGAACACCCGCCTACAAGGTGCGCACGCGAAAACTTGTGGATATCGGGGCCGAGTGGCCGGAAAGCGTGGCTTTATTTCTTGAGAGTTCCTTTAAAGCGCTATACGGTATAGAAGCGGATGAAAACGAGCTTAATAAGGTACTGAAGGACTTCTATCGCGGTCACGATCTTCTGTTTGATCCCAAAGGCTGGAAGAAGGCCCTTGTCAACGGTCTGGATTCCCTGACCGGCGGTGGCATCAGGCCGCCTAAGCCCCCCTATCCGGTGGTATACGATTCGGAAATCGACTGGGCCAACAGAAAAAATCGCATGTGGGAAAGCCCTTTCGACGACACGGAGGTCTATGAAATCTCCATGGACAAGCTTTTGGCAGAGGCCGCCGATACGGCGGCTATCCATATCAATACAATATTCTCAAGGCTATTTAAGAGCGAGGGTATTGAGGACTTATTCCCAGATTTGAGCTATGATACGGGAATGGCCTGTATCTACGAGGATAAGGAGTGACAAGGATTTATGCAGGACTATATCGCAAAAGCCATGGCATTTTCAGGGCAGGTAAGAATTTATGCCGCCGTAACCACCCATACCGTTGATTATGCGAGGACGATTCACGACATGAATCCTACGCCATCAGTGGCATTGGGAAGGGTTCTGACAGGGGCAGCCCTCATGAGCCAGACCTTGAAGGGTGAGGATCATTCCATTACCATACAAATACGCGGAGATGGTCCTATCGGAGGGATTATTGCCGTAACCGATGCCAAGGCGGGCGTCCGGGGCTATGTCCATAATCCCAACTTTGATGTTCCGCTCAACGAGATGGGTAAGTTTGATATTGCCTCAGCTGTGGGCAGCGGTTATCTCAATGTCATCAAGGATATTGGCATGAAGGAGCCTTATGTAGGCTATGTCGACCTGGTTTCCGGAGAGATCGCCGAGGATCTGACCTATTATTATGCCTATTCCGAGCAAACCCCTACCGTCATGAATCTTGGCGTTCTGATCGGAGCCGGAGGAAGGGTAGAGGCGGCTGGCGGCTATTTCGTCCAGTTATTGCCCGATGCCGGTGAGGATGTTATCGAAAGAATAGAGAAAAGCATAGGCCAGCTTCAGCCCATTACGACTCTTATACATCAGGGCAAGACCCCTGAGGATATCATCAGGCTCATTGTTTCCGAGGATGATTCCGTTGAGATTTATGATAACTGTGAAGTCCATTACGACTGCTATTGCTCCCGCGAGCGTATGGAACGAAACCTTCTTAGCCTGGGTCGGAAGGACCTTCTGGAAATTGCCGAGGATGAAAAGGGCGCAGAGCTTCAGTGCCACTTCTGCAACAAGAAATATCACTTTACACAGAGTGAGCTTTTAAACCTGATCAACGTGGCACAGCGCGACTAAAAGAGACATTTCGCAAAGGATACTTATATTCGCTGAAAAATAAGGCAACAATACCTAAGGGATTTGAGGCCTTATTTTTTTTATCGCTTCGAAACCCCGAAATTCGGTAGTTTATAAAATAATTCTCAGAAAAAAGAGAATACTAACCAGGAAAACATTTTAAGACAATGGAGGGAGAGTATGAAAAGACGTATTTTGGCTGCGTCGCTCGTGATTTTCTTAGCGCTGACTGCTGTCAGCTTTACCGGTGCCGGAACAATTAAGGCAACAGGTGCACAAACCTTTGAGAAGGTTGACTTTATTAGCGGTGTTGTAACCTCGAATGAATTGAATCTTCGCTCAGGTCCCTCAACAGACTACTCCATCATAGGCACCTTCCAGAAGTACAAATGGGTCAATGTGCTGGCTCAGATTGGTGATTGGTATGCTGTTTTTGATCCGGATTCGGGTAAAGTTGGCTGTGTGGCTAAGGCCTATTTGGCCGATGCCTCAAAGATTGATAAGTCATCTGCTGGAAATGCCGCACCGGCACCTCATACAGCGAAAGCAACCAGCACCCCCAAGCCAAGCGCAAGTGCAACCCCTCAGCAGACGGGAGACCTTTCCCAGGACGAAAAGCTTCTCCTTGATCTTATCAATAAGGAAAGAGCTGCGTCCAACGTACCTCCCCTTGCTGCCGATCCTGAACTGATGAAGGTGGCACGCCTTAAGGCAACAGACATGTCTCAGAATAACTATTTCTCACATTTTTCACCCACTTACGGATCACCCTTTGATATGATGAGACAGTTTGGCATCACCTTCAAGGCTGCCGCAGAGAACATCGCAGGAAACTCTACCGTACAGGGCGCCGTTAGCTCTTGGATGAAGTCCGAAGGCCATAAGACCAATATCATGAACCCGACCTACAATTTTACCGGTATTGGTATTGCAAAGAACAACAAATACGGATATGTCTTTGTACAGCAGTTTATTAAAAAATAAGTCCAAAATAGGGTATAACGCTTCCAATTAAGGAAAAAATAGAAACATGGAGGTGGATGATATGAGTAAGGACAGACCGACAAAAGAACAGAACAATCAACAGCAAGGTTCTTCAGCCGGAATGAGCGGTAATGCACAGCAACAGCAGCAGAAAAACGCACAGAAATCCGCGCAGAATAATGATTCAGGAAGCACGAAGTAACAAAAGCCGTAAGAATGCCTCATAGAAATATGGGGCATTCTTTTTGGTTGTTTGCCCGATTATTGCTGCAAGAATTTGATCAATCATAATGTCATGAGAACCCAGAAACACTTTTTTTATTTACCTCCACTCCGAAGACGTAAGTGCTTCTGTCCATAAAAAACAGTCAACATGCGGGTTTTCCACAGTATCCACAGACTTATCCACAAAAAACCCTCAAATGTGGAAGAAATCTTCGAAATCTGTGGATTATTTCTTTGGTTTGGAGTCTTTTTTCGTGGGTAATACAATATTACATAACCTAAGTTCTTTTGTTGAGAGGGGTTGTTTTTATGAAGTACATCATCAAAGGCAAGCATGTGAGTGTGACTCCGGCAATGCAGGAAAAGGCTGAAAAGAAGCTCTCCAAGTTTGAAAAATTCTTTAAGCCCGACGCGGAGGCTATTCTCACGTTTAATGTAGAAAAAGACCGGTTCACTTTTGAGGTTGCGATTCATTCCAAGGGAACCATCATTCGTGCGGAGGAATGCAGCAGCGATATGTATACCTCCATGGATCTGGTTGTGGAAAAGCTTGAGAGGCAGATGAGGAAATACAAGACCCGTCTGGGTAAGAAGATTCATCAGGAGGCCATGGTCCCTGAAAACTTCGTTATTCAAGAAGAGATTGACGAGGACACGGAGCTTGGCATCGTCAAGACAAAACGCTTCCCCCTAAAACCCATGGATGTAGAGGAAGCCATTCTTCAAATGAACCTTTTGGCCCATAACTTCTTCGTGTTCACAAACAGTGAAAATGAAACCGTCAATGTGGTCTACAAGAGAAAGGATGGCCGCTACGGTCTTATCGAACCCGAGATCTAATAAATCAGCTTTAAAAGCCAGGCCGGGTTGCTTCCAGTCTGGCTTTTTTACTAATTAAGGCTCACTTCCAATAACAGTCTCCCCAATAAAAGCATATATTCTAAGTGAAAAGCAATTGGGAAATAGTGTTAATAAAAAACTCCCAGGTGGCATATATATTTTGTGTTCGCTTATGGATGGTTTGTCTATGCTTAAAAAAGAGTATGATGTGGGGTGTGCTATGAAACAGGGAAAGAAGCTGATACTTTCTTCACAGGATATCAAGATCATCAAGAACTATTCCAAACAAAATATAACCGACTGCTTGGATGAAATTGCCCATACCAGGCAGGTTTCCATGTGGAATGAATATGAGCTTACCCATGAGATTTCAAAAAAGAACCCCAATCAATAATTTTTATGTTTAAGGATGCTTTCGCTTGGTATATATTCAATATCTTACGAATGATATCTTGTTCCTCCTTTTATGATAGAGCAAAATGTCAGTTCATCTTATATGAGCTGGGGGCACGAGTTTAGGAATTATTTTATAGTTAAATAGACGGTGCCTTTTTTTGTGCCGAAAAAAGACGATCATGGTTAAGATTGGAAGGGTATAAAAATGCTTTTGAGAGATTGCGCCGGGGGTGTGGTGTTTTTCGACGATAAGGTCTTTCTTCTCAAGAACGAGAAGAAAGAGTGGGTGATGCCAAAGGGCTTGATCAAGGGTGGCGAAAGCCCTCAGGATGCTGCAGTGAGGCGTGTTTCCGAAGAAGCAGGTATTGAAGGCAGAATTTTGGAGCAGGCCGGTCGCACCTACTATGAGTTTTTTTCTGTCACACGTCAAACACCAGTCTGTAACCGCATTGCATGGTACATCATGGCGGCTTCCAATGAAAGCTTCAAAATAGCATAGCTTGAAAAATATCAAGAGGGCGGCTTCTTCACCATTCATGAAGCCATGGAGATGATTACCTACAGCCAGGATAAATCGCTTCTGGCCCAGTCCTATAAAAAGTACTGTGAAAAGACAGGCAGAAGCCCCAATCCGTAAGGCTGGGAATAGGCATTGAATAATCAAAGCAAATTCTGATAGAATGAGGGATGACTTGGTCATCCCTTTTTGTATGGGTGCGTCCAGCGAAGCTGGACCACACTTATCGGTGCAAGACCGGTACGGGTGCCAGGTGCCTGGGGAGGGAAAGGCTTGAAGAGCTACAAGACCATACGGAAAGACGGGCTGTATGTTTATGAGGAAAAGCGCTCCAAATTTATTGCCCGTGCCAAACCTATCCAAACCGAGCAAGAGGCCATAGACTTTATTCAGTCGATTAAGACCTCCTGCTGGGATGCCACCCATAACTGCTATGCCTATTCGGTGGACGATCAAGCACTTTACCAGCGTTATGGCGACGATGGGGAACCGCAGGGAACGGCAGGACTTCCCATGCTGGAGGTTATCCGGAAGAAAGAGCTTCAAAACGTCGTTGTCGTCGTTACACGATATTTTGGAGGTGTGCTGTTGGGGGCAGGTGGCCTGGTCAGAGCCTATGGCAAGGCCTGTGCCGGGGGGCTGGAGGAGGCTGGGGAGATTTTCGTAAAGCCTTGTCTCGAGCTTAAAATATCTGTAGAATATCATTTGTCCGGTAAGCTCCAAAATATGCTTATCCAGGAGGGGTATATCCTAGCGAAAACCGATTATACTCATGAGGTCACCTTCACCGTCTATACGGCAAAAGAGCACAGAGAGGCTCTGGAAGAGAAGATAAAGGAAATAACCGGCGGTGTCCTGTCGCTGGAGGCCGCGGGCCTTAAGAAAATATTTCTGGACGCGTCGGGAAAAGTTTTAGAAGAACTGTAAGAGATTAAAATTCTTTAAGGGGTGTATATTTTATGTCCGGTCATTCCAAATGGGCCAATATTAAACACAAAAAGGAAAAGTCCGATTCTCAAAAGGGAAAGATGTTTACCAAGCTGGGCCGAGAGATTGCCATAGCTGTAAAAAGCGGCGGTGCTGATCCCGTTGCCAATGCGAAGCTTCGTGACGTTATAGCAAAGGCCAAAGCCAACAACATGCCAAACGACTCCATTTCAAGAAGTATTAAAAAGGCTGCTGGCGAGGGCGACGGCGCTAATTACGAAGTCGTATCCTATGAGGGCTATGGCCCGTCCGGTGTGGCCGTTATCGTGGAAGCCTTGACCGACAACCGTAATCGTACGGCCGGCGATGTCCGGCACTTCTTTGATAAATATGGCGGCAACTTGGGTGCCACAGGCTGCGTTTCGTTCATGTTCGATCGAAAAGGACAGATCATCATCGAGAAAAAGCCCGGCATGGATGAGGACGAAATGATGATTACCGTTTTGGATGCCGGTGCTTCTGACTTTTTGGTGGAGGATGAATACTTCGAAATTCTCACCGAAGCCGAGGACTTTTCCAAGGTTCGAGAGACCCTTGAAAAAGCAGGCTTTGAGTTTATTTCAGCCGATGTTACCATGATCCCCCAAACTTATACAAAGCTTACCGAGCCCGAGGCCGTTGAAAACATGGAGAAGCTTATTGAAAGGCTTGAAGACCATGATGATATACAAAACATCTGGCATAACTGGGAAGAGGAATAACGGAGGAAATCAGGATGGAAACTGAAAGAAAAGAAACCCTTGGCCCTTCAGAGATTTTAAAGCTTTTACCTCATCGCTATCCCTTTCTCATGCTTGATAAGCTGACGCTTCTCCCAAGAGAGGGCGCAACGCAGATCGAGCCCGGTATGAAGGTTGCAGGCATCAAGAATGTTACCTTTAACGAACCCTTTTTCCAGGGCCATTTTCCCGAGAACCCCATTATGCCCGGTGTCATGATTGTTGAGGCTCTTGCGCAGTGTGCCTGTGCCGGAGGGCTGATGCTTGAGGAAAACAGGGGAAAGCTGGGACTCTTTACCGGTATTGAGGAAATGAAATTCAGAAGGCAGGTATTCCCGGGCGACATCCTTCTTCTTGAGGTTGAGTTTTTAGCTTACAAGAGGGATATGGGCAAGGTTGCGGTTAAGGCTACTGTCGACGGAGCTGTCGCTGCACAGGGGATCATCCGTTTTGCACTGGTTGCACCGAACCTTCAGCAGGAAGAATAAATACATGGCTATTTACGCAATTTCTGATCTCCATCTGTCTTTTTCCACTCATAAGCCCATGGATATTTTCGGAGGCCAGTGGGACAACCACAGCG
>JAOABT010000567.1 GCA_026418215.1 Clostridia bacterium
CCCTATCGGAGCGCATGAAAGCGGCCTAATCGGTGAAGACCCCAATGGCATTCCCAATAATCTGGTCCCTTACATCACACAAGTTGTGGTTGGAAAGCATGATGCAGTGCGTGTATTCGGTAACGATTATCCCACCAAGGACGGCACAGGGATACGTGACTATATCCATGTTGTGGATCTTGCCAAGGGGCATATCAGCTCCTTAAACAAGCTCAACGAGGCTGCGGGCTGCTTTATCTATAATCTGGGAACAGGCAACGGTTACAGCGTTATGGAAATGATCAGCGCCATGGAGAAAGCCTACGGTAAAACCATTCCCTATAGGGTTATCGAAAGAAGGCCTGGCGATATAGCAGAGTGCTACGCTGATGCCACTAAAGCAAAAGTCGAGCTTAACTGGACCGCAACAAAAACGCTGGATGAAATGTGCCGGGACGCACTTCATTGGCAAAATTTAAATCCCAAAGGATACGAAGAATCAGTCTGAATACGGTTTACTGAGCATACTTATTGTGCTAAGATAAACACGAGACAAATAATGACAAGCGAGGCCCTTTATGTCGAAAAAACGAAAACTAGAGAAGCCCACAAACCTTTACATAATTCCAATCGCCTTTGTTATTACCGTTGTTCCGTTGATTGTTTTCCTAAAGGTTTTTACACTCCTTCCGATAGAAGCAAAAAACTGGTATGGCCAACCCACATATACGGATTTCTTTAATTACTATAAGAGTCAATGGCTCCTTGCAGGCTCGGTCATCGCTGTCCTAGCATTCCTCATAAATGGCTTGACCAAAGGTTTTAATATCAAAAAGAGTGCCATCTACATACCTCTTTCGATCTATGCTGTTACCATAGTGCTTTCAACAATGTTATCAAAGTATTCAACCATCGCTTTGAGGGGTTTCGTCGCAAGATATGAAGGCATGATTACCCTCCTTTGCTATCTGGCTTTGTTTTTCGTAACGTATAATCTGGTTAAGTTTGAGTCCCAGATTAAGTTCATTTTAGGAGCATTTCTTGTATCAGCCTCCATCATTGGGATAGTAGGCCTCTTCCAGTTCCTGGGCTTGGATCTTTACAGGACAGCCTTTGGCAAGAGTCTGATTTTGCCCGCCGAATACCGTCTGCTGGCCGATACCATTAGCTTCCGATTTGAAAAATCAGTAGTCTATTCAACCTTCAGTAACTCGAATTATATCGGCAGCTATATGGCTATGGCCATACCCATAGCGTTCTTCTTCTTTGTCATGGCTAAAAAGCTGTACCTCAAAATCGGTACCGGCCTTTTGACCATTATTCTCCTTATTAATCTCTTTGGCAGCCGTTCACGCGCAGGATTGGTTGCGTTAGGTGTCAGCCTGCTTTTTATGCTAATTATTTTTCGGAAAGAGATTTTCAAGAGAAAGGTTCTCTTTATTGTTGGATTAATAGCTGTCGTCGTTACATTTTTTGCAATGAATGCTGTTTTAAAGGGAAAGCTTACCGAGAGAGTCTTTTCAGAGTTCACACAAGCTTCACAAAATGAAAAGGATTTCTTTGATCTTAAGGACATCAAGTTTGGAAACCAAAGTGTATCAATTATAAGCTCTACTGAAACGCTTACAATAAAGAACATTGATTCAAGATTGTATTTTTATGGTCCTGACGATAAAGCGTTGGACTATAACATGTCGGATAACAATGGTGCTAAAACAATTGCCTTTACTGACCCAGTGTACAAAAACTATACCATCACCCTAAACGGCGATATCATCGATGTTTACCAGAAACAAACACAATTCAAGCTTAGGGCCGGTTCAGATACCTTTAAACTCCTTGGTCTCAATGGTGACGAAACAAATTCCGTAAAAAAACCTGAAACTCTGGGCTTTAGTGGCCAGGAAAGACTGGGGTCAGCCAGAGGATACATTTGGTCCAGAACGCTTCCCATGTTAATGCATAGTCTCCTTATAGGCTATGGCCCGGATACCTATCCTATAGTCTTCCCGCAAGATGACTATATCGGTAAAATCCGGGCCTACGGCACCGCTCAGATGATTGTCGATAAACCCCATGATATATATCTTCAAATCGGTGTAAGCACAGGCATTGTTTCGCTGGCTATGGTGCTGATTTTATGGGGATTGTATATCATCCAATCAGTAGGATTATTTATTAAGATCTATGAAAAGAGCGCCCTGAATTATCTTGGTATAGCAGTATTTATTGCTATTGCTGGCTACCTGGCCGCTGGATTCTTTAATGACAGCGTTGTGGGTATTGCGCCGATATTCTGGATGATGTTAGGGTTGGGGTTTGTGTGTAATAGGATTTGTCAGAGAATTAACTTGACTTGACAGTATGTCGAATGGAAATGGGAAATCCTCTCCT
>JAOABT010000316.1 GCA_026418215.1 Clostridia bacterium
TATGAGAATAACAAATAATATGCTTATCAATAACATGATGCTAAGTATGACAAAAAATCTGAACCGAACCCAGAAGTACCAGGACCAGCTGGCCACGGGTAAGAAAATCAGCGCCCCCTCCGATGATCCAATCGTTGCCTCCAAGGCGTTGAAGCTTCGTACTGACGTCGCCGAAATTGCACAATACAAGCGCAATACAGACGACGCCTCGTCATGGATGGATATCACCGAAGCGACGATGGGGCAAATTACGGATGTTGTGCACCGTTTAAAAGAGATAACCGTTCAGGCGGCGAATGGAACAAATACGGCGGAAGACCTTACAAAAATTGAATCTGAAGCATCCCAATTAAAAAAGCAACTGATTCATTTAGGAAATGCTACTTATGCAGGAAGGTACATTTTCTCGGGCTATAAGACAGACAAACCTCTAATGGATGACAATGGAGTATTTACAATTAACGTTACGAATACGGAAGAAATAAAGTTTGAAATAGGTATTGGAGATGACATTAACGTTAATGTACCTGGGAGTGATTTGTTTAATAATGGTACCGCAACAACTGCTGGAGTAACGAAAAGCAGCTTTGTTGATACTTTTGATCAGGTTATTACAGCCATGACTACCAATGATAAATCTAAACTTTCTAGTCTCCTTGGAAATCTAGAAAATCAAATGAATAATTTGTTAAGAGTTCGTGCCGGCTTGGGAGCCAGACAGAACCGTGTCGAGCTCACGGCCAACCGCTTGGATGATGATAATGTTAACTTTACCCAGCTTATGAGCAAGAATGAAGATGTCGATTTGGCGGAGGCTATCATGAACCTGCAGAATGAAGAGAATGTCTACAAGGCATCCCTTTCTACAGGAGCCAGGGTTATACAGCCTTCGCTGGTGGATTTCTTAAGATAAAGATATGGAGGTTATGTCTATGCAGTTGGATACAGTACACTTTGGGGCAATTACCGTTCAGGAGTCCGACTTCATTTATTTCCCCGAGGGAATTCCAGGCTTTGAGGATTCGAAGAAATTTGTTCTTATTGGTAAGGATACTAACGAAACACCGTTCTTTTGGCTTCAAAGCATTGATAAGCCGGAATTATGCTTTGTTGTGACAGACCCCTTCCTCATATATAATGATTATACGGTAGATATTAATGATGAAGACGTTGAACTGTTAAAGATTAGTAATCCAGAAAACGTCTTAACGATTGCCATCGTTGTGATACCGGAGGACATTAAAAAAACCAGGGTTAATCTCAAAGCGCCGGTTTTAATCAATATTGATGAAAAACTTGGAAAGCAAGTCGTACAGAAGAATGAAACGCTTCCTATCCGCTATTACCTTTATCAAGAATGAACCAGCCTGCTAGGCTTTAGGAGTGAGAGTTATGCTCGTATTGACGAGAAAGAAAGGCCAGGCCCTGATGATCGGCAATGACATCGAGCTTTCCATCATCGATATACAGGGCGATCAGGTCAGAATCGGAATCAGTGCGCCCAAGAGCGTTACCATTCACCGCAAAGAGGTCTTTGAAGAAATAAAGCGGGAGAATCTGTCAGCGGTCGCACAGAAGGAAACTGACATCCAGGAGCTCAACTTGACATTTATAAGGAAGAAAGATTAATTCTGAGCCATACATGAGATAAATTAAAGTAGAGGGGTCACATATGGATATAGGGTCAATAATTGGCTTGATAGTGGGCTTTGCAGGTATATTGACGGGCTTCCTGATTGAAGCGAAATTCAATTTTGCTGCCCTTGGCTCGTTGATTCAGCCGCCGGCTATAGCCATCGTTTTTGGTGGTACTATCGGAGCCGTTCTCTTTTCGTTCCCGCTGGAAGAGGTTAAGAAGCTCGGCGCAGCCTTGAAGCTCATTTTTGGCAAGGTGGAGCATGACGAGGTGGGGATCATTAATCAAATGATCGGGCTTGCCGAGAAATCAAGAAAAGAAGGCTTGCTAAGCCTCGAGCAGGATGCACAGACCATCACAAACCCGCTCATTAAAAAGGGTTTGTCCTTGGTTGTTGACGGTATTGAGCCCCAGGCAGTCCGAGATATCCTCGACGTCGATATTGAGCTTCGGGAAAAAATGAATGAAGGTAGCATCAAGATATTTGAGGCTGCAGGTGGCTACTCCCCGACCATGGGCGTTATCGGTACCGTTATGGGTATGGTTAACATCCTCGGTGAATTGGGTGGAGCAGATATGGAGAAGCTCGGTAAGAGTATTGCGGTTGCCTTCATTGCCACCTTTTACGGCGTTTTGTTTGCCAATATCCTTTATCTTCCTGCAGCAGGCCGTTTAAAGAGTAAGGTTGAGCATGAACGCATGATCAATGAGCTCATCGTGGAAGGTATCCTGTCCATTCAGCATGGTGAAAACCCAAGAATTATAAGAGAAAAGCTCAACCTTGCAATGTTTGAGAGGCTGAAGGGTATGGAGCCATCTGCAGAAAAAGCTGACAAGGAGTGATGCAGCATGGCTAAAAAAGGAAAGCCAAAGGTCGAAAAGGACAACGCCGAGCGATGGCTGCTTACATACGCTGACCTCATGAACCTGTTGTTGATCTTCTTTATCATCTTGTTTGCCATGAGCCAGGTTAATGAAACCAAGATGCAGCAACTGGCCCAATCCTTAAGTAAAGCTTTTGGTATGGATGGCGGCGGTCAGGTTTTACCCAACAGTGGTGTCAATAGCGGCGTCATTAACTTAGGGGGCGGTATCAAGCCAACTATAACACCGCCTCCTTCGGGAAACGGGAATTTGAACGGACAAGGGAAATCCGAAGAGCAGCAGATGGAGGAAGTCCTGGGAGATATCAAGCAAACGATCAAGGAGAACGGACTTTCAGACAAGATTAATGTTTCCATTCAGGAACGAGGTATTAAAATCTCCATTACAGCACAATACTTGTTTGCAAGCGGCAGTGCCGATCTTGATCCAAAAGTAGTAAATAATATTCTGGATATCGGAAAACTCCTAAAGCTGCTCCCAGCCAATATGATTCGAGTTGAAGGCCACACCGATACCGATCCTATCAGAACCTCCTTGTATCCTTCAAACTGGGAGCTTTCATCGGCTCGAGCGACTAACGTCTTAAGGCTTCTAGTTGAAAAATGCGGCGTTGATCCCAAGATGATCAGCGCTGTAGGATATGGTGAGTATCATCCTGACTACCCTAATAGCAATGAGGTTAACAAAGCAAAAAACCGCCGCGTCGATATCGTGATCCTGAAGCAGGACTTCGCTGTGGGCGAAGCAGGCGGAGGCAATAAGTAAAATATAAAGGGGTTCTTGAGCTTATCTCATGAACCCCTTTATATTAACAATTAAAGTGTATTGGAGTAGAATCAGACACCGGTCTATAAGGATGGTAAATGA
>JAOABT010000349.1 GCA_026418215.1 Clostridia bacterium
GCTCCTGGAAGGCTTTTTTGACAATCCGGTCCTCCAGCGAGTGGAAGGTGATGATAGCTGCTCTTCCTCCGGGCTTTAGGATATCTGTGATGTCCAAAAGGAGCTTTTCCAGGACCTCGAGCTCTCGGTTGACGGCGATTCTGAGTGCCTGGAAGGTTCTTTTAGCCGGATGCGGCCCTTCGCGCCTTGCTGCGGCAGGAATGGCGGCCTTGATGATATCAACCAATTCTCCGGTTGTGTTTATCTTTTGTGTTTCCCGAGCCTTGACGATGAATTCGGCGATGCGTGAAGCCCATTTCTCCTCACCATAATCTCTTATGATGCGGTGGAGCTCCTCACGGCTGGCCGTATTGACCAGTTCATGGGCATCAAACTCATCCTCTCGGTTCATTCTCATGTCAAGGGGCGCGTCGTGCTGGTAGGAGAAGCCTCTCTCGCCCTCATCGAGCTGATGGGAGGAAACACCCAGATCCAGCAGCACACCGTCAACATGCTTTAGCTTATGCTTTTCAATTACTTCTCTTATGTTTTCAAAGTTCGTATGCTCAATTAAAAATCTGCCTTGGGTTTGAATGCTTGATAGCTTCGCTGTCGCGGCTTTTATCGCATTCCGGTCCTGGTCTATTCCTATAAGAAGGCCATTTTGGCCAAGACGCCTTAGAATTTCGGAAGAATGTCCTGCACCGCCAAGTGTCCCGTCAACATAGACGCCATCCTCGCGGATCTTCAGGAATTCTATGCACTCCTCCAGCATAATGGGTTTGTGTTCGAACTCCATGACATTTTTCCTCGTTTCTAAAAATCAATGTCCAGAGATTCAAGCAGTCCGCCAATGTCTTCCACTTCTGTTTCCTTGGAGTTTTCTGCACTCCAGAGCTCGATGCGGTTCACTGTTCCGATAAAAACAACGTCTCTTTGAAGTTCCGCCTTGTCACGCAGCTCCTGAGGAATCAGGATGCGTCCCTGGCTGTCCATATCGCAGTTGGTGGCATTGGCACAAAAATGACGAATGATGGCACGGCTGTCTTTTTTGGAGGTGGGAAGCTGCTGAAGCTTTTCAACGAATTTCTTCCATTCGTCCATGGGGTAGATGTAAAGGCTCTTCTCCTCTGCGCCTCGTGTCAGAACGAAACGATCGCCAAGGTCTCCACGGAATGCCGCCGGTACAAACACACGCCCTTTTGGATCAAGCGCGTTTGTGTACTTGCCAATCAGCATCCCTTTCACCTCCACCACTTTGCTCCACTTCTCTCCACTTCTCTTGTATTCTACCCCTAATATCGACACTTAGTCAACCCCTGCTTAACACCCAGGCAATGCAAAAAGGAAGGCGTTTCACTGAAACGCCTTCCTTTTTGAGCTAGGATTTTCGGAAGCCATACAATATATTGTACCGCCCTCTCGATAACCCTACAAAATATTCTTTCAAGCTTTTTCCAATTTTTCTAGACCGCTGGGTTCATTGACTTTTTGTAATATATTTTTAACATTTGTTTTTTACACTTCAAACATGGGCCGCTGTCGCCGCATTGAAATACTGATGATGACCCCTATGGCAAGGTAGTTGACCACAAGGGAGGAGCCTCCATAGCTGATGAAAGGGAGCGGGATTCCTGTCACAGGCAGCATACCAATATTCATACCAACGTTCTCAACAAAGTGGAACAAAAACATGCCCATGAGACCAATGACGATATAAGCCCCGTACTTATCCTTGGCAAAACGTGATATATAAAGGCACCGTAAGACCAAGGCAACAAATAGAAGCACTACTGCCACCGTTCCTATGAACCCCCACTCCTCGCCAATAACAGCAAAGATCGAGTCTGTGGCTGAGGCCGGTACATTAATGGCCGCCTTCTGTGCAGCCGGCTCAACGCCTCTCAGCGTGCCCGAGCCAATATAGCGGATGGACATGAGCACCTGGTAGGCCGCAGTTCTCTCAAAGGCAGATTTATTCAAAAAGGATAAAATACGTTCCAATTGATAGGGCTTGAGGATTTTTTCAAATATCCCGAACCATAGCACGGGAAGCGCCACTAACGTTGATGCAAGCCCAATTAGCAGTACCTTGTAACGAATGCCGAATACAAAGACCATCAGGGCAAGCATGAACATGTAGACCACGGCCGTACCAAAATCGGGCTGCAGCAGAATCAAGCCTATCAGGCCGCCTGCTGAGGCAATAAGCCAAATATAGTTGATACCGCCGTTTCCCTGTTTGATGCGCTCAAAGAACACGGCTGTGACCACGGCAAGCGTCACCTTGCCAAGCTCGGAGGGCTGAAACGAAGCCGGCCCTAAAAGAAGCCAGCCATTGGTGCCAACCTCCTCACGGCCTTTTCCGAGAAAGAGCACAACCACTAAAAGCAAGACGGTACCTGCATAGGCAGGTATGCTTAAAAACTTGAAATCCTTATAATCGATCATCATCACGAGGACCATGCAGGCAATGCCTATGATG
>JAOABT010000431.1 GCA_026418215.1 Clostridia bacterium
AGTATGTACTGTTCCGCGCCGAGAGACCCGGAGAATATGCTGTTGCAGGCAGAGGCTCAGTCATCGTGCAGCCCGGCAGCGTTTATGACAACGCGATTTCGAGACTGTCTTCACGCTATGACCTTTCCAAGGTCTTTGGCACGGGAACCCTTTATCCCGGCAACGCCTTGACGGGACAGCAGGCGGTCATGCTCTATGCGGTTCTCACTAAAAAGGATACACAGATTACCGGTCTGACGCCTGTACAAAAGGCCTCAAAGCTGGGTATAGGGGACATCATCAGCGCCAAGCAGCTGACGGGCTATATGGACAACCAGAGCTCGGCCTCCATGGCTGTCAAGCTCTATTGCGCCAAGGCCAACGTCAACCCGGCCAAGATGAAGCCTACGAGAAGCTACTTTATCTCTAACAGCACCCAGATCAACACCCGGCTTTACCCGTTTGTGGTTTTAAGTCTGGACTTGAATATCGCGAAGCTCGAAAACCGCAAGTTTGATGCCCTAAGCCGGACCACGGCGGGAGCCATGCTGGACATGGTCTCCAAGGTGCTTGAAAAATTCGAAAAATAACAAGGGATAAGAGGAGGAAGATGCATGAAAAGCATCAGGCACACGACAAAAAGAATAACGGCATGCATCATGATCCTTGTGCTGTTGACGGGGATGGCGGTTTTGGGCCCCTCCTACGCTGCAGACCCTACGGTTTTGCAGCCGCCCCAGCGCAACCGTGTTTCCGATATCGGCTACACGCAGGATTTGAATCACTGGGAATGGTACGCCAAGCTTAATTGGGAAGCCGAAAGCTTCCCGCCCGAGGCCAATGAGAAATACATCAATCTGGGCCTCAACGAAATCAGCTACGGCACCGGAAAACTGGTGCCGGATGCGTTTACTGTACCCCTGCCGGGCAGTGCAACGAGCTATGACATCAGCTCATACACCCCTGAAGGCATAAAAAACGGAACCATTTACGAATCCTATGTCAAGGCAACCTACAAGACCAATACGCCCTCGGGCCAATATACCGTCAACTCACAGAAATCCAATCCCGCCAAATTCCTTACCGGGCTCAATGTGTCTGTTGAGCTTATTCCCGGAACCAACAACATCAAGATCAAGTGGGATGATGTGTGGGACACCACGGGCAGAATCAGCTACCGCATTCTGATTTCCGACACCAAGGGCTTTACCCAGCCCCCGCCGGTGCCTGACATCGTGGCATCCGATATTGGTAAAAATGGCTCTCCGGTGACGGTCAACCTTACTGAAAAGAAGCTTGAATACGTCTACAGCTATGCCCTGCCGGGCCGTGAATACTCCATCAAGGTGGTTCCGCTTCCCGCCTCCAGCGTGGCCTGTGCGACCGCTGACGAAATCGAGCCCATCACCATTAAAACCGATATTCTTTTGAAAGCGCAGAAGGTAGGCTTTACCAATGAGGGGGACACCATCTGGAAGCTTTTCTGGAATCCTATAGTGAAGGGGAATACCTATACACGTGTTGACTACGAGCTTTACCGTTATACGAATTCCGATCCCGAGGGACAGCTGTTCCGCCTGATTCCTGACATCGACAGCTACCAAATTACTGTCAAGAAGAACGACCCCAATGTCTACAGCTTCAAGATTGATGCCAAGGCTTATGTCATGGGCAGCACGGCGCCTATTGAGTTCCGATCAAACAATAAGGTGGCCTTAAAGGAGCAGATTCCTCAGCAGCCCCAGGCTCCGGATATTGTGGATGCCTTTCCGAATGCCGACCCTACGGCCCTTTACTACGACAATCTCCTGACCTCCACCAGTGCCGCCATTCTCTGGCGCGTTCCCTACAACGGTGACGGCTCCATTGATACCGATATCACCTATGACGTCTACCTCGTTGACGATATCAAGGAGGTTGCCAACCCTTCCTCCAATTACCGCATTGCAGCGGATCTCTCCATGGGCGCGGCCAACGAGATAAAGGATCGCATGACAGGCAAGGTCATCGGCTACCGTTATGATGTCCTGGGTCTTAAATCCAATGCGACCTACTATTTTGTCATCTACGCCAAGAAGAACTTTCTGGTTCAGAGCCCAACCGACGGCTTTATGATTACCAAGCCCTATGCCTCCAAGCAGGCCGTCAAGGTCATCATCACCAAGCCCGATACCGGCACCGACAGGCCTATTGCGCCCCCGGCGCCGCCCTTTGGCCTGAAGCCAGGCACAGGCAGCGTCACCTTTACCGAGGCTGATCTTGTGCTGACCAAAAAGTGGTACGCCCTTTATGACAGCAGCGCCAATCGCTGGGAGAGCGTATCCTACGAGGACTATCTTGCCAATCAGATGTTGAATGACTCAAATCCTTTAAAGCGCAAAAGCACTGTCGTCAACTACCCGTCGGGCTGGAAGGTGGTTCCCCACGTGGTAAGCTTCAATGACGCACTTACGGCCATCAAGCTTCGCAATAACCGTACTGAGGCATTCATTGCCTACAGCGACCTGTCCCAGGCTGACGTCAAGGCTTTTGAGATTGCCCAGCAGCCGTATTCCATCCCTGATATCGCCGATGATGCGGATCAGACCATGAATTTCAAGCTGACGGGCTTGACGCATAACACCGCCTACATTGTATGGGTGACCATACAGAACCAGAACGGAAATTCATCCGACCCGTCGGACCCCCTCATCCTCACCACGCCTCCGCAGATTCCGGACACACCTGTAACGCCTACCGTTCCTAATGACTTGAAGGGCATTGCGGCGGATAGCTTTGTTGACCTGTTCTGGACCTTTACCAAGGACATGGATTATGAGATCAAGGGAGGTACCAGCGATACCCTGACATCGGCTTCTATCACAGCC
>JAOABT010000501.1 GCA_026418215.1 Clostridia bacterium
GCTCTATACGCCCCGTTATAGAGGCCGATTTTGTTTGCCTTTAGAATATTGTCCGTCATCATGGTGAGGATTTCGTCACGAGTTAGCATTAAATCCAGCATTTGAAGAGCTCTCATCATCTCGCCGCATTCGATGGTTCCGTCACCAAGCTCGGCCGCGCGGATGGCTCCCCACGCTTCATGCCCGCCTACCCTTCTGATCATAAGCTTGGGGACAGGGTAAAAGGCAAGCTCACTGGGCTTGGTCACCATGATGTCCGTTGACCGCATGAGGAGGTTTGAAGCATAAACAGCTGCAAAAATATCTTGATTGAAAAAGGCATGGACTCCGGAAACCTCATTTTCAATAGCTGCCTGAGCAAATTCACAAGTTTCCTTCCAGTCATCAAAATGCTTCTGAGAACAGGGTGCGAGTTCGGGAATCTCTTCCAAAAAACCCTCCCAGACGCCTTGATGATCACCCACATTAATATAGAGAACAGCCTTCTTTTCTTTAACGAGAGGGATTATTTTTTTTATGATTTCAACGAATATTTCTCTTTGAGCTCCGGCTCCGCCAATGGTTAAAAGGATACGCTTAGGCTTTTTGTCCTTAACACGTGCAAGCCGCTTCTGGCAATCAGCTTCAAGGTTATGAACCAGTTCGTGATCGATATAGTGACCCACCTCGAACAGTTGGCCCTCCGGAATGGGCTTAGAAAGCTTATCACTATTCATGCCGTTAAGCGTCATGTAACCAAAGTAGGAGGATGGCGTTTGTACCGTGTGAAGGGCGCCTTCAGCCAGATGCAAGGCCATGGGCCAGTTGTCGGGAATTGCATTGACCACCCTGGTAAGGCCTGCATGAACGGCAGCCTGAGCCGGCCAAACATGTGTCGCAATAAACGGGATATCCTTTGGAAGCTCGCGGTATACAGGCGTCATAAGCTCTGCGGCCTTTTGATTGGCTGCGTTATAGGATAATTTCTTGAAGCCTTCGGAATTAAGAGGCTCCCAGTAGAGCTTGTTAAACAGAGGAT
>JAOABT010000513.1 GCA_026418215.1 Clostridia bacterium
CCCGCCGTAAAGAAGCTTGAAATCCACCCTCGGGCTGTTGCCAAGCTTAAGCTTCAGCCTGACCCTATGCTGGGTCATCATAATCATGGTGCATACAATATCAACTGTAACGACCTGTGAGGACGATGACACTACCCTCGATTGACCCACATTAAGGGTGCCGTAATCCACGCCTTCCACCACAACCTTGTACGGGCATGCAGCGCAGACAAATTGCGTCTCGCGGGCAATGGTGAGTGAGTATCCCTTTAACGGAGCGGCTTTTCTGAGGTCTTTTCCGCAAAATCCGCAGAATTCAGCGTTAGCCGCTATCTTCTTACCACAAAAGCCGCAGAACTTCTCAGGCTCGGGAGCTGTCTTAAGACTGCCCGCACCAGCCTCGTGCCCGTTGGCAAAAGCTCCTGAGAAAGAACTCCTGTCTGAAGGCTTAGCTGAAAAGCCCTTCGAGGCTCCCTCCTTAGCAGAATGTTCCGCAGAGGAAACATTTGAAGCACTACCTGTGGCCGTGCTCTTTGAAGCACCGGCATGAGGCGCTTGAGCCCGTTCCTTAGGTGCTTCCTGAGCCTTTACCTTGAAAGGCTCAGTTGTATGTATATTCCCGCAGTAGCCGCAAAATTTCGCATAAACGGGATTTTTGTTGCCGCATTTTTTACAGACAATGCCGTCCATGATGGTGATTCTCTGGAAGACGAGGCCCAGCGCCACTGTTTCCTGAGGCCTGGACAGCTTGATAATCCTTCTGGGGTCGGCTTGTATCTTAGGTAGGCTTGGGTTTCCAAACCGGGTCAAGGTGCCGTCCAGAATCTCATTGGTAAAGTACCACTGGCTGTGCCCGCCCGTTAAGATGATATAGTCAAGCTGAGCACCATTAAAGCCGATATCGGAAAGGCAGTCCGTCACAAGCCTTGGGAATTGCGAGATGTAGCCGCTTAACATTTCCTCAAAATCGTTTCTGGAGATAGGCGGAAATTCCTTATCCACATCGAGCATGGACAAAAGCGCATCGATAAAGCCGCAGTATCTCAC
>JAOABT010000561.1 GCA_026418215.1 Clostridia bacterium
ATGTGTATAAGAGACAGCCTTGATGCCTGGTGCCGGCTGAAGCTCGTAGCGCGTAAAAGCAGGACCGACGGAAACATTAATGACCTTGGCGCCGATACCAAAGCTCTCCAGCGTACTTTCAAGCTTTTTAGCGTTGTCCACGGCGGCTGCCTTGATTTTATTCATGTTGCTCTCACCCTCGGAGGACTTTGAAAGGAGCTCCACAGGCGGGTAGAGGTATTTATCGCTTTTTTCGATGGTATAGCCAAGAGCTTCTGTTGTAGAGGGAATAGGAGCAGAAGCCGCTTGAGCCTCTTCCGGCTTGGCTTTGGGCTTCCTTTGGGTTTTCTCAGCCGGTGCCGATGTATTCGTTGAAACCGGCTCTGAGGCCGAATCACCGCCTATACCGACCTCTTGAATTTCAAAGGTCAGTGATGAGGGCTGCGTCGATAAATCAAATTCGAAGGGTGCATTCTGTTCAGTGGCAGGCTCCTTTTGAAGGCTCTCATTCTGTGCCTGCTGCACCTTTTCACCCAGCTTGCTGTAAGCATCCTTCTGTGAGGATTCCTTGGATGATTCCTTTCTCATCCCCTTGGCTGCCATTTGCTCAGCATTGGCCTGGGCCTCCAGCGTAAAGTCTGCTACGCCCACTCTGCCTCGCTTCTTCCGCTCAGGTGGTGACGTTGCAGAAGCAGCCGATTCTTCATCAGCCATGGCATTCAAGCTTCTTCTAAGCTCCCAGTTGTCACGTTTTTTGCGTGCCGCATCCACCATGCTGTTGAAGGCTTCGCTGGTGCCCCTCTTGATATTGCGTGCCGTCTCGGCAATTGAAAGTCTGGTAATAAGAAGCGCCACAATAATGGAGAGGGTTGTAAGGATGATCATGGTTCCCCACTTTTTGAATACAAACAAAAGCGGAACGCCAATGATGCCGCCAAAAGCGCCGCCGCTGGCTACAAAGCCGGTGGCTCCCTTGCCGACAGCACGGAGGCCTTCCCTGTAGAAAGCATTAATATATTGAAGAAGATTCATATTTTCGTAATAGGCAATATCGTGGAGCCCTGCCTGCAGCATGGCTGAGATAAGCATCATAAGGACAAGAATCATAGAAAACCTGCGATTCTCGTTTAACAGGTGAGGCTTAAAAATCTTAATAAAGCTGTGAATCATGATGAGGACAGGAATGAGATAGCCCGTCAAGCCAAAAAGACCGCCGGCATGCCTTCCCAGAAGCTCTCCGATAGGGCCCATCGAGTTCTTGAAAAAGACACTCAAAAACATGATAACGCCAACAGCAAGAAAAATCAGGCCGGAAGCCTCACCTCTTAAATGCTTATTGGGCTTTTTCTTTTTGACCACTCGTTTTTTGGCGGCCGGTTTCTTTTGTACCTTTTTGGGAGCCACTTTGAATTCCTCCACTTCCTGACTTTAAACGCAAGTTAACTATACCATATCAATTTACCGTTTGACAATGTAATGGAGAAATGATATTATTTACGATAATTTCACACTTTCAAAGGTGTGGAGACATAATGTAAAATAGAATATAATCTATAGGTAGAGGTGCATTTTTCATGAGTCGCTTAAGGAAGGGTAACGGGCCCGGAGCACTTAAGCTAAAGGGAAAGATGCCGAAGGGGCTGGATGCCGATTCGTCCACCGCCTGGTTGCCGGGTCAATAGCCCTGTAACTGTCGCAAGTACTTGCGGAGAGCTATCGGTAGAGTTCAGATGAGCTCATAAAAGCCAACGTTTATCAAGGCTGCCGGTAGAAATGCCAGGCAGCCCTCTTTATGTTCAAAAGACCTCTTCTATAGAGCTTTCTAACATGATTATTTTATCTTGAAAGGAGTGCTAGCATGAAACAGACCCTGTTCACCGGTTCTTGCGTAGCCCTGATTACCCCCTTTACCGACAGCGGAGTAGATTACGAAAAACTTGAAGAGCTAATTGAGTGGCATATAAAGGAAGGTACCGATGCAATCCTTATTTGCGGCACAACCGGCGAAGCTTCCACCATGCCCGATGAGGAGCATATGGCAGTCATCCGTTTCGCGGTACAGAAAATCAATAAAAGGGTTCACGTGATGGCTGGAGCCGGTAGCAACGATACCCGTCATGCCATTGAGCTCTCTCGTTTTTGTGAGGAAGTTGGAGCCGATTCCATTTTAACCGTCACCCCCTACTACAACAAAACCACGCAAGAGGGCCTGTATCAGCACTTCAAGGCCATTGCCAACAGCATCAGGATTCCTGTTGTCATCTACAACGTCCCTTCCAGAACCAATTTGAACATCAACCCCTCTACCCTTAAGCGTTTATCTGAGATAGAAAACATCGTCGCCTTGAAGGAATGTAATCTGCTTCAGGCTTCCGAGGTCTTCTGCCTTTGCGGTGACAGCCTGACGCTCTACTCGGGTGAGGACGGTAATGTTGTACCTCTTCTGGCTTTGGGCGGCAAGGGTGTTATTTCAGTTATGGCTAATATCATTCCTAAAGATACCCATAATATGGTCAAAGCCTTTATGGACGGCGATTTAGAAACTGCCCGCAAGCTTCAGATCGGCACAGTCCCCATTGAAAAGGCATTATTCTGCGAAACGAGTCCTATCCCGGTTAAAGCCGCCATGAATCTCATGGGCATGAAGGTTGGCCCCTGTAGAATGCCCCTTGTCGAGATTTCTGAGGCCGGCCTGAGTCAGGTTAAGAAGGCACTCAAGGATTACGGTCTGATATAAGCACGCTCCGATCATTTTTACTGGAGGTTCAAATATGATACAAGTACTTTTAAACGGTTGCAATGGGAAAATGGGTCAGGCCATTGTCAAGACCTCTCAGTTCAGAGAGGATTTAAAGATTGTTGCCGGTGTGGACGCCGTTTTAAAGGAAGGCAATGCCTTCCCCGTTTATACCGATCCTTTTAATGTTACCGAAAAGATTGATGTAATTATTGACTTCTCCCACCCCAATGCCCTGCCAGGCATCCTGAAATATGCGACCGAAAAGAAGCTTCCCCTTGTTATTGCAACAACAGGCTTCAATGAAGAACAGAAGAAGGTTATAGAAGCCACGGGAGAGAATATTCCCGTGCTTCTTTCAGCCAATATGTCGTTGGGCATCAACCTCATTCTTGATCTTGTCAAACGTGCCACCAAGCTGCTTTACGGCTCCTTTGACATTGAGATCATCGAGAAGCATCATAATCAAAAGATTGATGCTCCCAGCGGAACCGCCTTGGCCATTGCGGATGCCATTAACTCAACCCTGAACAACCAGCTGAAGTATGTTTATGATCGCCATTCCAACATGCAAAAGCGCACCCGTGACGAGATCGGCATTCACGCCATCCGAGGCGGAACGATCACAGGCGAGCACACCATCCTATTTGCCGGCAAGGACGAAATGATCGAGATCAAGCATACGGCTCTGTCCAAGAAC
>JAOABT010000596.1 GCA_026418215.1 Clostridia bacterium
ATGTGTATAAGAGACAGCCTTATAGGACACGCACTGGGAAAAGTTGATACCGCCGCACATCGCCACACAGTGAAGGGATGTAATAAGACCAATGACAAAAAGTATGCCATAGCCCATGCTTTGGTTGATTTCAGGTATGAAATTAAAGCCTATCGTATTCTTGATAATCAAATAGAGGGCAAAGATAATAATGGCTATACCAAGCAGCTGATTGATGGACATTTTGCCCGGTTCTTTCACCTTTTCCTCCTTATCGGAGGTGCGTGTCTTCGCCGGTTGGTTCTTAACCTTATAGTCCAGCTTCTCTATGGCCTCGATAATTTCACAGATATCCACTGCCTCTGCATCATAGGTGACAGAGACCTTCGAGTCCGAGAAGCTCGCTTTGGCGTCCATAACGCCGTTCATTTTCTTTAGTCTGTTCTCAATGCGCATCTCGCAGCTTGTACAGGTCATGCCATCTATTTGAAGCACGCGTTGGCTAATGTTCTGCATTTCTTTTCAACTCCCCATGTTAGTGTCGTTATGGCTATCATAGCATGGGGTTGTGAAGAAACTGTGAAGAACCGTAAAAAACCCCGGGCGCGTAAAAAAAGCACCTGCCTTGGGACAGGCAAGTGCCGAATATAGGAACATTTTTGGGATCAAGCTCCATAGTGCTTTTGATATTCCTGTTCAAGAAGCTCCTCACTAAGCTCGGGATTGGCAAGCTCACTGGAGGTAATGCATAGCCCTCCGCAAAGCGTTGCAAGCTTAACACATTCCTCAACGGGTCTTCCTTTTAGGTAACCATACAGGAAGCCTGAAAAGAAGCTGTCGCCAGCGCCATTGGCATCCTTGTAGGGGTAGCGTATGATGGGGGTTTCAATCCATTTCCCTTCTTTGGTCAGAACCGTCGAGCCGCCTGTTCCGTGAGTGCAAACAACAAGCTCCTTGCCCCTTGCCATCCACTGTTCCATGACGGGCCTGTAATCGGGCATGTTGTCAGAACTTACGAAAAGGTAATCGGCAATATCAATATAGTCATCATGATAAGGATTGCCTACGTTATAGTCGTGCAGGTCGGTCCAAATGGGTTTATTGCACTTTTTAAGGATAGGCATGAGCTGCTTGGTGTAGCCGATGATATTCACCACGATGATATCACTGGCTTCTATGTAAGCTTCTATTCGTTCAAGGTCAATATCCAGGCTGAAGGACGATTGGGTGACAAAAATCGAAATGCGGTGACCTTCGACATCCATCAAATTTACATGGCGCTCGGTCCCTTTGGGATCATAATCGTAGATAAAATCTACACCCGATTCCTTAAGCGTCTTGGCAATCCTTGCCCCATACTCATCATTACCTATAATCGAATGAAGTGTGTTGGGAACATTGAGCCTCGTGAGGTTCAATGCCTTTCCGGCCCCGGTAGAGCCCAGTGTCTCATGGAAGGGCGCGTAGTGAATGGTCTGCGGTTCTGGCTTCGGCAGCTCCTTCAGCGTAATGATAGAATCAAATGTGGTTCCTCCAATGACAAGAACTTTTTTCATCACAAACATCTCCTTTGGCACAAATCCAGTATTTTATTCTTAATGGCAGCATTAATGACAAAATGGCTATCTAAAAACTCAAGCATATTTCGAGCGGACTTCACAATGTCGTTATAGCCTAGAACTATTTTGGAAAGCTCAGGTGAATGGATGGGATATCTTTGTTCAAAGCGTCTGGGAAGGTCGAACACATCCTTTTTAACGTCGGAGGGTGATTCAATTTTTGCAATCAGCTCCAGAACCCTATCAAGTGCATAACCCTGAATAAACTTGAAGGCAGAAAGGGTTTCTCCCCTTAAATGCCTGCACATTCCCACATAGATATTGGTCAAGGCCTCACCGAGGAGCCACTCGGTCTCCTTATCAGCGTTTTGAGTCATGGGAGCGGTACATAAGCCAGCGTCAAAGTCATCAGCCTGCCAAAGTATTCTCGCTCCGGTGAAAGCAATGTTTTTGAGATCCTCAGGTTCAAAGACGGCAAATTCACAATAAACACTATCCAAGAACATCACCTTATAGCCATCGGGTGTATTTTTGAAAGAATAGGCGATGGGACAGGTGGCTCCGAGCCAACGTACATCCTCTAAAAATATTTTCTTCATACTCGTTCGACAGATGATGAAAAAGTCCAGATCTGAGTATTCATCCATGCGCTCAAGCTCAAGTCCGCAGGAACCTAAACCAAGCAGCGCCAAAGCACTCGGCATCTCTTTAAGGAGGTCGGTTATCTGACCTAGCCGAAAAACAAGTAAATCTTTCATCATAATCTAATACCTCTTTTGTGTTAGATATCTTTCTAATTCAATTATAGCAAATGCTTTTTATAATGCAACAGCGGATTTTATTCTCATTCATTGCCTTGAATAGTTTGACCGCAAAAGCACGAGAGGTATATAATCTAAATAATATTAGATATTATTCTAATTATGTGACTTTTTCCATCACTGTTCTTCTTCCGACATCTTTGCAGGACAGTGCTAAAGTCACTCCTCAACAGAGACCCTTCGATACTAAATTTTGGGATTAGGAGGACGTCCGGTTTAGCCAGACCCACCGTGAGTATAAATATTTGTAAAGAAGGAAGGTAAACCCATGATAACACCACAGGATGTCGAAATACGCTGTCATAACCCGATGGAGTTTCTCTATACGCTGTTTGCCGCAGGGACCCATGAGCATTATTTTAATATGATACAGGAATTCAACGTCGAGCCCGTTGAGAAGCTTACTCAAATGCCGAAAAGCATCAAAAACTGTCTCTTATACACATCTGACGCTGCCGACGAGC
>JAOABT010000601.1 GCA_026418215.1 Clostridia bacterium
CCTTTATTTTTTGATTTACATATTCCTCCAGGCCCAGAAAGGCCTGCGGTGATTTTGAACTCATGATGTTAATCCCTTGCGGCATTAAGCCATTGCATCCTGCCAACACGCGAGCTTAAGGTTCACCAATTATGCGGTTAAACGCAGGCTAATTCAAAGACAATTCCTTGAACCTCTGCTGAAACACCTCATTGAGCCTATCTTTAAGGCGCTTGTAATCAGCATTCCCGTCTAGAAGATTCTTATCAACAATTTCCTTGACCACACCCTGAACGCTCCTTAAAATCTCCATGTCACGATAAAGATTGGCGATTTTAAACTCGGGAAGACCATGCTGTCTCACGCCGAAAACATCTCCGGGGCCTCGCAGCTCCAAATCCTTTTCCGAGATGACGAAGCCATCGTTGCTCTTGGTCATGATCTCCATACGCTGCCTGGAAATGCTGCTCTTGCTTTGATTAAAGAGAATGCAGTAAGACTGGTGGCTGCCGCGTCCCACGCGTCCCCTAAGCTGATGAAGCTGAGCAAGGCCAAAGCGCTCGGCATTCTCAATGACCATGACTGTAGCATTTGGAACATTGACACCAACTTCGATGACAGTGGTTGAGACTAAAACATCAAGCTCCCCTGTAACAAAGGCACGCATGATGCTTTCTTTCTCCGACGACTTCATTTTACCATGAATGAGGCCGACGCGAAGGCCTTTAAGCTCGTCGTCACGAATCTTCTCGGCAAGTCCCTCGGCCGATTCCGCCTCGATTTCCTCGGACTCCTCCACCAGGGGACATACAATGTAGGCCTGACGGCCTTCGCCCACTTTCTTGCGTATGAAATTATAAATACGCTCTCTTTTGCTGTTGTCTACCGCGTAGGTTTCAATAGGCTTTCGACCCGGCGGAAGTGCATCGATGACCGAAACATCCAAGTCGCCGTAAAGGACTAGCGATAAAGTCCTGGGGATGGGTGTGGCTGTCATGACCAGCAGGTCGGGGTTGTCGCCCTTAATAGAAAGACGTGCTCTTTGACGGACGCCAAAGCGATGCTGCTCGTCGGTGACCACGAGGCCAAGCTTAGAAAAAAGCGTATCATCTTCCAAAACGGCATGGGTGCCAATGAGAACATCATTCTCGCCGCTTTCGGAAAGTCGCTTGACTTCTTCCTTCTCCTTCTTTTTCATACCCCCGGTCAGAAGCCTGACCGATATGCCCAGGCTTGAAAAAAGCGGCTCAAGGCTTTGGTAATGCTGCTCGGCAAGTATCTCGGTGGGCACCATGAAAGCGCCCTGATAGCCCGCCTTAACGGCTTTATACAGAGCCATGGCGGCCACAATGGTCTTACCCGAGCCCACATCGCCCTGAATGAGCCGATTCATTCTCTTTTGAGCTTCCATATCCTTTTCAATTTCGTCAAAAACCTTTTGCTGAGCCCCTGTCAAGGAAAAGGGAAGGGCTTTTAGCAGAGGCTCCATGGGAATGTGGGGAAATCTGATACCCGTCTGCTCAGCGCTTGCACCTTTTGCATGAAGAAGGCCTAACTGTAAAAGCAGAAGCTCCTCAAAAACCAGCCTTTTTCTGGCCTCTTCCATGTGGGCCAGGCTTTTTGGAAAATGGATGTTTTCATAGGAAAAATTAATTTCACAAAGCTTATGCTCCCTCTTAAGGGGCAAGGGCAGAATGTCCTCAAGCTTGCCGTTAACCAGCCGGAGCACATTCTCTGTAAGGCCTCTCACATGATTCTGCGTGATGCCCTTCGTCAGAGGATAAACAGGCAGAATACGTCCGGTCTGCTTTCCCTGACTCTCTGCCTTTTCAAATACGGGATTTTGCATCTCCATGCGCATGCCGGTTCGTTTGATTCTTCCGAAGAAGATATATTCCTGGCCATTTAAGAGGCTGTTCTTGATATAGCTCTGATTAAACCAGGTCAGTGACAGAAATGAAGAACCATCGGTAACAAGCGCCTTTGTGATGCGAAGATTCTTCCGGGGTCTTGATTCTGTAACCTCCGACGCAAGGGCTGCCCGGACACTGCACTCCTCCCCATCAGCCACCTCGGTAATGCGCTTGAGGGCGGTGCGATCCTCGTATTCACGCGGGAAAAAGGTGAGACAGTCTGAAACGGTGAAAAGGCTAAGCTTAGAAAACAGCTTAGCCCTGACCTCTCCGACACCTTTAATGTACTTGATGGATTGATTTAAAACCGTATCCGCAGGCATAAGCCTGACCTCCGTAGAGCTTACAGATTAATAAGCTCGTAATCTCTTGAACCAAGGCCGATTTCCTCAGCATAGGCCAGCATATTGCTCCAGCTGGTGTGAGGATAAATCGTGCTGAACTTGTCATGTCCGGTGCAATAGTGGCTGCATTTGTCGATGAGCTGACTCTTGGTAATAGGCTCGGACTGGTTGACTAAATTGGCACAGGCCATATCGAGTGCAACCGGGTCAAAGGAAGCCAGCATACCGATATTGGGAACAATGGGCAAGTCGTTCATGCTCCAACAATCGCAGTTAGGTGAAACATCCATGACAAGGTTAACATGGAAGGCCGGTCTGTCCTTTAAGACTGCGTAGGTATACTCAACCATCCGCTCGCAGGCGTTTCCGACGGAAGCATCCCCCTCCCAGTCAGCCTGTGCGGCATCATACTGGCACATGGCGATACATTGGCCGCAGCCTGTACAGACCTCGTAATTAATCCTGGCTTTCTTCTCTTCCATGGTAATGGCCTTCATGGCGCAATTCCTGCCGCAGATATTGCAGCCGATACAATTATCAGCATGAATTTTTGGCTTGGAACCGCAGTGCATCTCCATCTTGCCGCCCTTGGAGCCGCTGCCCATACCGATATTCTTAAGGGCACCGCCAAAGCCGGTGATCTCGTGGCCCTTGAAATGGTTGATTGAAATGAGAACATCCGCATCCGCAATGGCAGAGCCTATTTTGGCTGTTTTACAATGCTTCTGGTTGATTTCGATGACGCGTTCGTCAGTTCCCTTCAAGCCGTCGGCAATGATGATTTGGCATCCGACAGCATAGGGTGTGTAGCCGTGCTCGGCAGCCGCCTTCAAATGATCGAGGGCATTGCTGCGTCTTCCGCTGTAAAGCGTGCTGCTGTCAGTAAGGAAGGGAAAACCTCCTTTTTCCGCAACCAGCCTTGCAATAAGGGCGGCGTAATCCGGTCTTAAATAGGACATATTTCCGGGCTCACCAAAATGAATCTTGATGGCTGTAAATTTCTTTTCAAATTCCATATCCAGCATGCCGGCCTTCTTAACCAGCTTTTCAAGCTTATTGATAAGATTGTTGCCGGGTACTGCCCGCATGTCTGTAAAGAATACCTTTGACTTAGTCATTCTTTTTCCCCCTTGGTTAGAACTTTCAGAAATTACTATATCATAAAGAAAGATGAAGGTATAGACACAAGCTTAGATTAAGCCTCCCCCAAACAAAGGGGCTTTCCCAAAATAATTTCTCATTTTGAGACCGCTCCTTTACAATGCTTCGAGGGAAAGTGTACTAATCCTGCTTGGCATCAACGTTTTGAACCAATAAGTCTCATGGCATTGAGAATAGCCAGCAGGGCAACTCCTACATCTGCAAATACAGCCTCCCATAGGGTTGCCATACCACCTGCGCCCAGAGCCAGCACCAGAACCTTGACTCCCACTGCCAGCAGGATATTCTGGTAGACCACCC
>JAOABT010000624.1 GCA_026418215.1 Clostridia bacterium
AGATTGTAGTTCCCCAGGCCATCAAAAATATACTACCAACGCTTGGAAACGAATTTATAGCGCTCATTAAGGAAACATCGGTTGTCAGCTTCGTTGGTGCAGCCGACCTTTACGTTGCGTTCAACTATATCGGCACAAACAGCTACGAGTTTATGGTTCCGTACCTTGTTATGGCTTTAATCTACATTACCCTGGTTATGGTCATAGCATTTCTCGTCAAGATCATGGAAAGGAGCCTAAGAAAAAGTGATAGACGTCATTAATCTAAAGAAGAGCTACGGTAAGCTCGATGTCTTGAAAGGTATCACCACGACGATCCACGAAGGTGAGAAGGTCGCTATCATAGGCCCTTCCGGCAGCGGGAAGAGTACATTCCTGCGCTGCCTCAATTGCATGGAGGACCCCACAAGCGGTTCCATTGTGTTTGAGGGCGTCGATATTGCGGATATGAAGGTGGACATCAACATACACCGCCGTCATATGGGCATGGTCTTCCAGCAATTCAACCTGTTCAACAATAAAAACGTCATAGAAAACGTGATGTTGGCTCCTGTCACTATCGAAATTCATGATCTTCGCATGAAGAAGCTCAAGAACTTCTTCATCAAGATTGGAAATGCTTTTGTAAAGAACAAGAAGGCTTTGTATGAAATCAATACGACGCCGGCCAAAATAAAAGCCGACGCTAAAGAGAATGCCCTGCGTCTCCTTAAGAGAATCGGTTTGGAAGACAAGGCAAACGTTTATCCCTCTACCCTCTCCGGCGGTCAGAAGCAAAGAATTGCCATCATACGCGCATTAGCCATGAATCCTAAGGTCATGCTGTTTGATGAGCCTACTTCTGCCCTTGACCCTGAAATGGTCGGTGAGGTGCTTGACCTTATCAAACAGCTGGCTGACGAGGGGATGACCATGGTCATTGTAACCCATGAAATGGGCTTTGCCAGAGAGGTGGCAACCCGGGTGCTATTTATGGATGAAGGCATCATTCTTGAAGAGAACACGCCAAAAGAAATTTTCCAAAACCCGCAGAAGCCAAGGACCAAGGAATTCTTATCAAAGGTATTATAACGGACCTTCTCTTTTCCTGATCAATGCTCTAACAGAAGGAACCATAAAAAGGCAAGCCTCCAGAAGGAGACTTGCCTTTTTATGGTTCTACACTAAATGTTGGGATACTGAGAGAAAAACTTAGTACCCCAACAATTTTTTTTGGTTCTATGTGACCGTTGGGGTGGCAAAAAGTATATCATATAACGTAGGTTTGGATGCAGATGATAAGCCGGTCTGTATTTTGTATGGGTCAAAAGATAAGCCTGTAAACAGGTAAGAGCATCATTTACGACATCCTATTTTCCTTTGCCAGCCTCTTAAAAAGTTGTATATAGAGAAGCACTGCAGTTGCACTAAAAAGCTGGAAAGAAATCAGTGCCCACGAAACGCCTATCTTTTCAGCAAGCCAGCCAATTAAGAGTGATAAGACCGCGTAAGTCAGGCTGGTCACAACTGATTTGAAAGAACCCAGCGAGGCTCTTAGGCTATCCGTGTAAAAGCCCTGAGCGAGCTCATTCTGGGCTACAGTTGTAACCCCGTAAAACAGTGAGTTGCTTGCCAGGAGAATAGGTGAAAAGCTGTTTGCGAGAAAGTATCCTCCAAGATTGGTCGCCATACTGTATATTTTTGAAAGAAGAATACACCTAAGCGTCCCCGTTTTCTTAAGCACTCTGCCACCAAACCAAAAGCTTAAGGCGGCACCAAGATCAGAGAGTGTTCCGGCAAGCCCAATAGCCCATAATGGCCAAACAAGCCTCAGAAAGTGAGCTCTGAACTGATAGGCTGCCTCCCCCGCCCCACCGGTAAGACTGTCGGCAATGACCACTGTCCGCAGGCTTCGATTATGCTTCAGCTCTCGAAACACTTCTTTGAAATGGCTAAATGGGCTTGACTTTTTAATTTGACTTATTTTTATTGGTTCATCCATAAAAAAACAAATCACTAATGCCAACGCCTTGGGTATCACGGAAAGCCAAAGGACAAAGGTATAGGACGTCAGAAACACCAATGCCCCTCCCGAAACACTTGCCAGCGATAAAGCCAAATGAGCCGCAGCTTGTGTTTTACCAAGATAATGGGCAAAGTCCTTTTCCCTTTCGAAGCTTTTCAGGTGATCGAAAAGAAAAGCATCATTGTTGCCGCTGAAAAAAGCCAGCGCTATTCCTTCCAGAATACTTCCGCCTGCAAGGATCCAAAAGCTTCGTCCATTTGCTATAAAGACTATGGAAACAAGTGAGACAAGGGCTCCGAGAATAAGCGTCCGCCTCCGCCCCGCCAGATCGGACAAAAGGCCCGTGGGGAGCTCCATGAGCGTTGACGACAGCATGGTAATGGAAAACAGGCTCATGCCCAAAAGTATGGACCCGGTCGCCTGTGAAAAGAACAAAATCAAGAAAGCTGCATACAGCTTGAATTCAGTTAGAAAATTGAACAGTCCTAAAAGGACAATGTTCTTGACAAAATTGTCTTTCATTGCACATCTCCTATTTACTTGGTTTAAAAAAAAGGTGTGCAATCAATCTGATAACCCCTTGGGAGTTAATTAGGCTCGGTACAATCCGGTTACCAGATCAATTGCACCGAGCAGTTACCGCAATTAACCATTCTCATGCCCCCCTTCTTCGTTTTATAGTAATAATAACATGGATACGACTCAACGTCAGCTGTTGAATTGTTTATGAAAGACCAGGCACAGCCGCTGATGATGGGAAGATATCAGGTACATTTTCTATACCAAAAGAAAAAGGGCTTGGTTAAAGCCCTTTAAGGACGAATCTCTCTTAATTGAATATCATTCCTCTTTTAGAGGCGTCAAATTGATATCCGATACAGGTGTAGGCTGTGGCCTTGCAAAGAAATACCCCTGCATCCTTTCAACGCCTATTTGGAGCAGGGTTTTTGCTTCTTCAAGGGTTTCGACGCCCTCTGCAATAAGCATGACACCGGCTGCTTCACAGAATTTCAGAATGGACTGGACAAAGGCCCTTTTATAAGGATTGGCTTCAATGCCTGAGATCATTTCCTTGTCAAGCTTGACGATATCGGGCTTGATTTTGATAAGCTCCAAGCCGCTGCAGCCACCCGTACCATAATTATCAATGGCCACAAGAATACCCTCGGCGCGTAACGAAGCAATTTGCTCGGTAAAGTTCTCAACATCAATCTCATCGCGTTCGGTGAATTCGAGAACAATTTCACTGGGCGAGAAGCCTAAGTCGTAAATGAGGCTCCGTATCCTTGAATCCTCATTTTTAAGCTCATCGAGGGTTTTTGCCTCCATATTGATGAACAGCTTCTTGGCTTCGGTTCGGAGCTGTGCAAAGGTCCAAAGGTGATTGGAGGCCATCAGCTCGTTAATAGCGCGCAGATACTTGGTATTCTTAGCGCATTCAATGAGCTCCCATATACTCGAAAACACCGTATTGGTGGTTCGGGAAAGGGCTTCGTAGCCATAAACGGACCCCGAGCGCACATTGACTATGGGCTGAAAAACAGAATAAAGCTGGTTTTCAATGTGGACTTCCTTGAGGAATACCCGCTTCTCAACAAGCTTGACGTTCTTAACGTACTCCTCCCATTCGAAGGGGTGGACGATGTTTGCTCTGCACTTAACAGCTTTTTTAAGTGCGAAACGAGCCCTGTCCACCATTTCATAGATATCGAGGGTTTCGTCAAACAGTACATAGCCCGCATAAAGCTTGAGCTTAACAATGAGGTCGCCTTTTTGACAGGTGGAGGTGACTTTCTCCAAGAATTTGCATTCTGCAAAGGCAGAGGCTTCGTCGGAATTCTCGAAGCTATCGGCGAGCAGCACAAATTCACCATCAGTTATCTGAAAAACATTCTTGATATGTTCGTCACAGCTTACAAGGCTATGTGAAAACTCCTCGACAATATGCTCCAAATCAGCCCAGCTCATTTCTTGCTTGAGCTTCTCGAAATGTCCGATGCTCATGGCAATCAGAACAGCAGCCGGCCTTCTGTCGCGAGCCAGGCTTTCCTTAATCTTTGAGCATGCATCAAAAATCCTTTTACCCATGGTGTAGCTATCCAAGACTTCATTCACTGCCATAAAGTACCCCCTGCTGTCAAAATTCTAGCCAATATAAGAATTGATGGTGACATTGGGTATTGTCGCCCCGAGCCTTTCCTGCATGAGCTGACTTGCTGACGCAAGCTTCACGCTGCCCCCTACCATTTTGATTGCTGCAACCAGCTTCTTAATGTTCTGAAGAACATCGTCATCGGTTTCCTCTGTGTTTCCGAAATTAAAAATGACACTTAAGGGCTTGATAAAGAGAAAGCTCTGAACGGCATTGCCCAGTGCGGAGAAATTCTCTGAATGGAGTGTCTTTCCGATATTGATAATCAAGGTACCGCTTTTATTGTCAATTGAAAAGGGTGTATTAATCTCAGCCTCAAGATCAAAGGGTAAAGCCTTCTCCGGTACCGGAGCATTCATATTGGGCCTTTTCACGGGGTTCTCATCTTTTAAAACACTCTCGATGACCTTAATGAGCTTCACCTCGTCAATGGGCTTCAGGATATAGTTGCGTGCCCCGCTTTCAAGGGCGGCCAGCACCATATTCTTTTTATCCAGAGCGCTTATGACAATAATTTTAGCCCTAGGATACTTTGAAAGTATCCTCCGGAGTGCTGAGATGCCATCCATGACCGGCATTGAAATATCCATCGTTACAATGTCAGGCTGTTTTTGGTTATATTCCATAATGGCCTGCTCACCATTGGCAGCCTCACCCACAACGGCATGACCGGCATTGGTCAGCATGGTCTTAATCTTCATTCTCATGATATAGGAATCATCCACAATCAGAATTTTGGCCAAGAATTTGAACACCTCCACAATTCGCACTACGGCGTCTTTATAT
>JAOABT010000626.1 GCA_026418215.1 Clostridia bacterium
TGTCTGAACCAAGTGAATTGGGCCACAAGATAGCGGTTGCTTTCATTGCTACCATGCTCGGAGTTGGTCTTGCAAACCTTATCTACCTGCCTATGGGGGACAGGATAAAGGCTAAATCAGAGAGAGAGGCCATGATAAATGATATAATTATCGAAGGACTTTTGTCTATCCAAGCCGGTGAAAATCCACGCATCATCAAGGAAAAGCTCAATCTAGCCCTTCTGGAAAAACTTAGCGGTAAGGGTGGCTCCAAACAAGCCGGCAAGGAAGAAGCGGAGGGATAGCAAGTGGCAAAGCCAAAACCAAAAATCGAGAAGGATACCGCCGAACGATGGCTCTTGACATATGCCGATCTCATGAATCTGCTGCTTATATTCTTTATTATTCTTTACGCTATGAGCCAGGTAGAGCAGGATAAATTTCAGCAGCTGGCACAATCGTTGAGAGAAGCTTTCGGTGATAAAAATACCGGTGGCGTTATAAGTCAAGGCGGTGCAGGAGTTTCCTTAATTAATTTGGATTCTATTGCACCTTCAAATGTAATTCCTGCAAAGCTTGAAGAGCAGCAGCTTGACGAATTGAAGAAAAAGGTTGATGAAGTAGTTGAAAAGAAAGGTCTGAAGGGGGAAATTGACGTTGACGTCCAGGAAAGGGGAGTCATTATTTCAATATCTGCCCAACTGATGTTCAATAGCGGCAGCGCTGATCTTATGCCTCATTCAAAACCGACGATACAGGAAATAGGAGAACTATTAAAAGAGGTCCCCGGTAAACAGATTAAAGTTGAAGGCCATACTGATACCGATCCTATAAAGACGTCCCTGTTCCCATCCAACTGGGAACTTTCGTCGGGCCGCGCGACTAATGTCCTGAGGCTCCTTATCGATCAGGTAAAAATAGACCCTACCAGGATTTCATCAGTAGGCTACGGTGAATTCAGGCCAAAGGTCCCAAATACAAGCGAAACTAACAAAGCAACAAACCGAAGGGTTGATATTGTCATTCTCAGGGATGCTTATGATAAGGCGGAAGCAGGCCAAGCACCCGTAATAACAAAACCTGCCGCCGCCAGCAGTTCAACAGAGGGCGCAAAGGACACTACAAAAACCCATACCCAACAACCCTTGAAGAAGAGCGGTACAAGCACTGGAACAACATCTAAATCAACAACAGTCAATAAGCACTCTGAAACGGTTACGAACAATCATACAACCTGTCTCTTATACACATCTGACGCTGCCGACGAG
>JAOABT010000672.1 GCA_026418215.1 Clostridia bacterium
GGAAGAGGCCGATGATGAGTAGCTGGGGTTTCGTGCTATTGGATACTACCATTAAAGGCACTCTGCTGCTGGTTCCAGTCCTTCTCGTGAGCAGACTTGCCCGGCGTTTGTCTTCCGAATGGAAGCATATGCTCCTTTTGGCCGGCATTCTGAGCTTTGTGGCCATGCCGGCGGTCTATGCCTTATTAAGCCTCATTCAGGTGCCATCCCTGCATACGGTGGTGGAACCCGTTACTCTTAATGAAAAGATAACCCGTGAGGGCGTCAGGAACTTTATACAGGCAGAATCCCTTCCAACGCAAGGTGAGCCTTCTGTGGCGGTTGCCAATAGCTTGTGGAGCCTCATTATCAATTCTAAGCTTATGTCCATCCTTTGGGGGCTTGGGTTCGCATGGGTGCTTGGGAGAGCCCTCCTTGGCAGGTTTCTGGCCCGAAGCACCACGAGAAAAGCTCGAAAGGATCTTTCCGAGGAGCGCCTGGAGCTCTTCCTTGAGCTTTGTGAAAGGCTGAAAATCAAGAAAAATATTCGCCTTCTTGTGATAGACCGTGAAATCTCTCCGCTGACATTCGGTTATTTAAAACCGGTCATCCTGCTGCCGGGAGAGGTTCAAAGCTGGTCAAAAGAGCGCCTTCAGTTAGTTTTACTTCACGAATTGTCTCATATCCGAAGAGGAGATAACCTGACGCAGCTCGTTACTCAGATTGTGAGTGCGCTTTACTGGTTCAATCCTATTCTCTGGCTTGCAGTCAAAAGGCTAAGAGTAGAGCAGGAAAACGCTTGTGATATCAGAGTATTGAACAGCGGTGTTAAGCCAAGTACGTATGCCTCACACCTTTTAGATATCCTTCGCATGTACTATTCGCCCCGTTTTTTATCAGAAGCCACTAATCCCATGGGACGTGTTTGCAGCACTGAAAAACGCATTGTAAGCATTCTGGATACGGCGGTCAGCCGTGCCATCCTGAATTTTCGCTCAGTGTCATGGTCGGCGTTTATGCTCATTCTGCTTATCCTGCCTAGCTTTTTCATCAATATTGTGAGGACAGATGCGAGGGAAAGGGCAGATTACCTGCTGGTTCAGAAGGATTCCGCCGGGCGTTTTAGCATCACCAATGGGGTGAGTATCCACCTTACAGACTTAAAACGGCAGGTGGTTCCGCTGGGGTCGCCCTTAAACCAGTCTGTTTTGTCGATCCAAGCTCCTTATAGCGTGCAAAGCCAAGGTCTTGACCTTTTGGTGAACAAGCCGCTGACACCTGTTATTGCAACAGCTGATGGAATTGTCCAATATACAGGAACCGATGCCCGCGGACAGAAATACCTGATTATTCGTCATGCAAACGGCCTTTCAACGGTGTATACCGGTTTCAATGAAGCCTGCGTCGCTCTAGGGCAGCGAGTTAACCAGGGCGAAGAAATTGGATGCACCGGCAACAATAAAACCTTTCACTACGAGATACGCATAGGAAGCTATTCCACAGATCCCGTGGCCTTTCTTAAATAGCCACTGACAGGCCCGGTAGCTTAATTAAACGCTGGAGGAAACTATGGACCGACTTATTGAACTGATCGGTAGCATCGTCTTTTTAAGTGCTGCCAAAATACTGGCTGGAAGCCTCATTGGTGCCGTTCTTTATCGCTTTTTAAAAGCCCCGCTGCAAACAAGGAAGGGGATTTTAACTCATCCCATGGGGCTGATTTTTTTTTCTTCTCTATTCGGTGTGCTGCTGCCCTTGGACAGCTATGCTGTTGTTCCAATCATTATAGGTCTTTTCGCATGCGGTTTCAAAGCGTATGAGGTACTTCCGCTCTTCTTATCCAACTCCCTGTTCAGCATGATTGTCCCTTTGACGGAGATCGGTTATCAGTGGTCTGTAGGCTTATACAGGTTGGTATTTGCCATCGTCATAGGCTTCGTTGGAGGCTTGGTTATCAAGGCACTCGGTAAACAGGGTGAGGATGCTGTTCTCTATAAGCTAATAAAAGGGCTGGCTCCTAAGGGAGAAGGAATCCGCGAGCTCGGTCGCTTTGTTGTCATCAGTACAGCCGGTTTTCTGGTTCTGGCAGTGTTGGGTGGCGTTATATAC